>JAJYHF010000014.1 GCA_021784875.1 bacterium | reverse complement strand
CGGTCGCTCCCTATGCCGCCGGGCCCCAGACGCTCCGCATTCCCCTCTCCGACCTCTCGAGCCTCCTCAAGCCGGAGTATCGTTGACGACACGAACGCAAACCGCCGCCCTCTCGGGCGGCGGTTTGCGTTCTTTTGAGTCTAACCCTTCTTGCGCTTGCCGACCTTGCGGCGGGAGACGATGAAGACGTTCGAATACTTCTTCGGCGTGCGGGTCTTCTGCCCCTTGCCCGAGGGCTTGCCCCAGAGGGTCTTCGCGCGACGGAGTCCGCGACCCTGCTTGCCCTCGCCGCCGCCGTAGGGGTGATCGACTGGGTTCATCACCATGCCGCGCACCGTCGGGCGGATGCCCTTCCAGCGGCTCCTACCGGCCTTACCAAGCTTGACGAGGTTGTGCTCCTCGTTGCCGACGGCGCCGATCGACGCCCAGGCGAGGTCGGAAACCTTGCGTACCTCGGTCGAGGGGAGCTTCACCTGTGCATAACCCCCGTCATGTGCGACCACTTCGGCGAATGAGCCGGCGCTGCGGACAAGGATGGCGCCCGCGCCAGGACGGAGCTCGATGTTGTAGATGAAGGTGCCTACCGGGATCTTCCCGAGCGGGAGACGGTTGCCGGGTGTGAGCGGAGCGTTCTCAGCGACGATGAAGGAGCTGCCGGCCTTCACCTCCTTCGGAAGGACGACATAACGGCGCTCGCCATCGGCATAGAGCGCGAGACCGATGAAGGCGCTACGGAACGGATCATATTCGACCGTCTCGACCATCGCACGAACATTCTTCTTGTCGTACGAGAAATCGACCGCACGGAGTTGACGCTTGTGCCCGCCGCCCTGGTGGCGCGTCGTGACGCGGCCGAAGGCGTTCCTGCCGCCCTTGCTCCTCGCCTTCTTGATGAGCGGCTTGTGCGGCGCGTCACCGGAGAGCAGCTCCCGGTACGGGAGGGTGGTCATGGAGCGGCGGCTCTTGGTGGTCGGTTTGTAGGTTTTCATAAAATAGCTTGTTAGGCACTAGCCAAGTTGGATGGTGTCGCCCGGGTTCAGATAGACGTAGGCCTTACGGCGTGCGCTCTGCACGCCGGAACCGCGGCGCGTACGGAGCGCCTTCCGCTTCGCGGGGAGGGCCGTGATGCGCACCGCGCGCGGGAAGACCTGATAGATCTCCTTGATCGCACCAGCGATCTCGGCCTTCGTCGCGCGTGGAGGGACGGCGAAGACATAGACACCCTTCTCGGTCCCGATGAACGCTTTCTCAGAGAACCAGGGCGCGCGGACGACCTCGTGCGCCTTGCCGGCGGCGAGTTTCGCGGCGCGCGCATGCCGGATGCGCGGAGCGGTCGTGCTCTTTCCTCCCTTCTTGCTTTCCTTTTTGTCTCCGAATATTGCCATAGCTCTACTGGTTAGACTTCATACGCGCCTCAAGCGCCTTGAACGCCTCCGCCGGTTTCTCGATGATGAGATACTGATAGGTCATCACGTCGAGCGGATTAAGGTTGCGCGCCTCCTCGGTCGTAAGGCAGCTCATATTACGGAAGCTCTTGACCGCATTTGCGTCATGAGAGGCAAGCGCAACGAGCGCAGAACGCGAGTTTTTCCGCTTCGGCAAAGAAGCATTGGCTGCCGACAAGACTGTCTTGAATGTAGCGCGCGCTTCGCTGGTCTTCGGCTTCGCGAAGGAGAAAGAGTCGACGAGGATGACCTCGCCATCGCGTGCCTTCTGCGACAGGACGGAGGCGAGAGCGGCCATGCGCATCTTCTTGTTCACCTTCTCGCTATAATCGCGCTCCGCGCGCGGACCGAAGGTGACGCCGCCATGGCGCCAGATCGGCGAGCGCGTCGAGCCGTGGCGAGCCTGACCGGTGCCCTTCTGCTTCCACGGCTTCTTGCCGCCGCCCGAGACCTCCGAGCGGTCCTTGGTGTTGGCGCGGTTCTGGCGCAGGTTCGCCTGCATCGCGGTCGTGACCTGGTGCACGAGGTCGGCCTTCCAGGGCGCGCCAAAGAGGCGCTCCGGCAACGCAAGGGTGCCGACCTGCTTTCCCTCTGTCGAGAAGATCGGAAGTTCGACCGGGGCGACCTCGGCCTCCTTTTCTCTCGTTATTTTCTTCGTAGTAGCCATGGTATTGAAATTATGCGCTCACAACCTCGAGCATGGTGCCGCGGTGTCCGGGCACTGCGCCGGAAACGATGATCCTGCCTTCAGCCGCATCGACCGCGAGCACCTTCAGATTCTTGACCGTCACACGATCAGCTCCCATACGACCGGCCATGCGTATACCCTTCGCGACCCGACCGCCTGCACGACCGCCCGAGCCGCCAATCGAGCCCGGCTCGCGCTCGGAGTGCTTCTGACCATGGGAACGGCGGCCGCCATGGAAGCCGTGCCGCTTCACGACGCCGGCGAAGCCCTTGCCCTTCGTGAGGCCGGAGACCTGGACCGTGTCGCCGACCACGAAAGCCGAGAGGTCGATCGTCGACCCGACCTCGGCCGCGTCAGCGTCGCGGAACTCGCGGATCGCCTCGTAACCCGCACCCTTCGTGTGACCGAGGACGGCCTTGGAGACGTTCTTCGCCTTGCGCGCCCCCGTGCCGACCTGCACGGCCGCGTAGCCATCCTTCCCCTCTGCGACCTTCACCTGCGTGACGGTCATGGGTCCGGCCACGAGGATCGTCCCCGCGCGAGCGCGGCCGTCCTCCCCGTACAAGCGGGTCATGCCTTCTTTCTTGGCCAGGATGAATTTCATTTTAGGTTAAAGCAAAACGCGCTCGGCAAACGCCTGCGCGTTTTGCCATTGGATCGGCCATGGGCACCGTTCGTAGCGTTTCAAATACTCTACACGAACCACCTGGAAAACGCAAACCGCCCCTTTCGGGGCGGTTTCGCGCTGCTCTCAAGGAGAGGCTTAGACCATCTTCACGTCGATCGTGACGCCGGAGGGGAGGTTGAGGTTCGTGAGAGCCTCGACCACCTTCTGCGACGGGTTCAGGATGTCGATGAGGCGCTTGTGGATGCGCATCTCGAACTGTTCGCGCGCGTCCTTGTGGACGAAGGTCGAGCGGTTCACCGTCCAGCGCTTGATCTCGGTCGGGAGCGGCACCGGGCCGACGACCTGAGCGTCGAAGCGCGCCGCGGTGTCCATGATCTGCTTGACCGAGAGGTCGAGGATCTTGTGCTCATAGGCGCGGACGCGGATCCGGAGCTTGTGCTCGGCGGGCGCGGCCGCAGCCTTCGCGGCGCTCTTCGTCGCGCGCTTGGCCTTCGGCTTCTCTGTCGTTGCGGTCGCCATGGTGCGGTATGCGCTTCCCTGGATTACGCCGTGATCTTCGTCACGACGCCGGCGCCGACGGTCTTACCACCTTCGCGGATCGCGAAGTGCTGCTGCTCTTCGAGCGCGACCGGTGCGACGAGCTTCACCTTGAAGGTGACCGTATCGCCCGGCATGACCATCTCCTTGCCCTCCGGGAGGGTGACCTCGCCGGTGACGTCGGTGGTGCGGATGTAGAACTGCGGCTTGTAGCCCGAGAAGAACGGCGTGTGGCGGCCGCCTTCATCCTTACCGAGCACGTAGACCTCGGCCTCGAAGTCGGTGTGCGGGGTGACCGAACCGACCTTCGCGAGGACCTGGCCGCGGTGCACGTCCTCCTTCTTGGTGCCGCGGAGGAGGATGCCGGCGTTGTCGCCCGCCTGGCCTTCCTGAAGCTGCTTATTGAACATCTCGATGCCGGTGACGGTCGTCTTGGTCGTCGGCTTGATGCCCACGATCTCGACTTCTTCGCCGACCTTGACGATACCGCGCTCGATGCGGCCCGTGACGACGGTGCCGCGACCTTCGATCGAGAAGATGTCCTCGATCGGCATAAGGAACGGCTTGTCCGTCTCGCGCTTCGGGTCGTCAAAGTAGGAATCCATCGTGTCGACGAGCTCCTTCATCTTCGCTGCCCACTCGTCGCTCGGATCCTTCGCGTCGAGCGCCTTAAGGCCGGAACCGCGGATGATCGGCGTGTTCGCGCCGTCGTAGCCCTGCTTCGTGAGAAGCTCGCGAATCTCTTCCTCGACGAGGTCGATGAGGTCAGCCTCGGCGACCATGTCCGTCTTGTTGATGAAGACGATAAGCTTCTTGAGACCAACCTGCTTGGCGAGAAGGATGTGCTCGCGCGTCTGCGGCATCACGCCGTCCGTCGCAGCGACGACGAGGACCGCACCGTCCATCTGCGCGGCGCCCGTGATCATGTTCTTGATATAGTCGGCGTGGCCCGGGGCGTCGATGTGCGCGTAGTGGCGCTTCGGCGTCTCGTACTCCGAGTGGTGGAGCGCGATGGTGATGCCGCGCGCCTTCTCCTCCGGGGCGCTGTCGATCTTGTCGACGGCCTCCACGCGGGCGTCATAGCCCTGGTCCTTCAACATCGAGAGGACGTGCAGGATGCCGGCGGTGAGGGTCGTCTTGCCGTGGTCGACGTGGCCGATGGTGCCCACGTTCATGTGCGGCTTCGAACGATTGAATTCTGCTGCCATGGTGTTTGGTAAGTTACGGGTAAGTTTATCGATAAACTCCGACTAGGTCGGAATACACTCCCGGCCCGTAACTGATCCGCCGACTGGCGGAAGGAGACAAGCCAAAGAGCGACGCCACAATGCGTTAGGGTAACTATACGGGAACCTTCACACAAATGCAACCCGGCCGAGCGGGGCAAAAGCATACCCCTCTTTCACTTCACGCGAAGTGAAAGAGGGGTGGTAATGAAATAAAAGAAAGACGGAAGGGTAAGCGAGGATTCGAGGATTACAGCGTAGATTCAAGGATGGTATACGACCACCCTATTGCGACCAAGGCGTTTTGCCTGATAGAGCGCCTTGTCGGCAAAGGAGCATAATGTCTTCTCATCCGTCGTGTCCTTGGAGGACGCAATACCGAAGCTCGCCGTTACTAAGAACGGGAACCTGAGCTCCTGGAGCTTTTCTCTGACGTCTTCTGCGGCGCGTGCGGCAACATCCGCACTTGCACCCGGCATAAGGACGACGAACTCTTCGCCGCCCCACCGGGCGACCAGATCCGATTCACGTGCTGAGCCCATAAGGAGCTCCGCCACACTTTTTAAAACCTTATCGCCCACGGCATGGCCGTGGATGTCGTTGACACTCTTAAAATGATCTATGTCAACGAACGCGAGTGAAAGCTCCACTACTGACTCCGCACGACGTTCGGGTCGCTCTCCGCGAATACTCATGAGTAAGTACTCGAGCTTACGCTCGAAGATACCCCTCATCGGCGCGCCAGTGAGAAAATCGATACCGAGACGTGCTTCAAGAAGCCTTTTGATGTAGTCTTCGAGCAGTGCATTCTTCTGCTCGAGATGCCGCACTCTTTCTTCGAGGACAGCTTTGTTTGCAACCATAGTGCCCCTCCTCCTCTCAGATTCCCGCGCCATACGGCGCAGGTAAAACTTCCCTTGTCAAGGGACTTCTGGGGGCAGAATAGCAATTAGTCTTAAAAAGTCAAGAGGCGCGGACTACTTCCGGCTCGCGATGATTTCCTGCGCGACGTTGGTCGGAACGACGTCGTAGTGGTCGAATTCCATCGTCATCGAGCCGCGGCCTTCGGTCATGGAGCGGAGGGTGGTGGTATAACCGAACATCTCGGAGAGCGGGACCTTGGCCTTCACGACCTTGTTCATACCGCGATCTTCCATACCCTCGATCTGCCCGCGCTTACCCGAGAGGTTGCCGGTGATATCGCCCATGAACTGCTCTGGCACGATGACCTCGACGCGCATGATCGGCTCGAGGATGACGGCCTTCGCCTTCCCT
>JAJYHF010000017.1 GCA_021784875.1 bacterium | reverse complement strand
TGCAATAAGGAATATCCACGAGAAGCACCTCTCCGCTCCATCTGCCCCATCGTGAGCGTCCCGCCCCTCCAGGCGAAGATGCCCTGCAAGAGGACCAGCCCCTCAAGAGCCGTGAATGCGAGCCAAAATACGTTGTTGTCCAAGGTATCCAGCACAGTAATCTCATACGCATTAATCCTAGGTTAGCGGCACCCGGGCGGTTCGTAGCCCAAAGAAATATGATTTAATAAGGAACGTATACGTAAGAACCGCACGAGCGCATGATTTCCATCATTATCCCGACCTTGAACGAGGAGTCTGTCATCGAGAAGACGCTCCAGAACCTCCGCACCATCAAATCGGTCCCCTACGAGATCATCGTCGCGGACACGAAGAGCAAGGATCGCACCCGCGAGATCGCCGAGCAGTACGCCGACACCGTTGTCGTCTATAGCGGCGAGAAGCGACCGAATGCTGGTATCATCCGCAATCTCGGCGCGAGCGTGGCGAAGGGCGACCTCTTCCTCTTCCAGGACGCCGACGTGCTCCTCCAGGACGCCGACCATTTCGTCATGCGCGTGGTCGAGACGTTCGAGAAGGATCCGAAGCTCGTCGGGCTCACCGCCGCCACGCGGGTCACGACGGAGTTCGAGACGCTCACGGACCGCGTGATGTACTGGATCATCAACCGCACCTTCGTCATCCTCAATCTCCTGCGCATCGGCGGCTCGGGCGGCGAGTGCCAGGTCGTCCGCCGCGACGCGTTCGAGAAGGTCGGCGGCTACACCGAGTCGCTCCCCATCGCCGAGGATAACGAGCTCTTCCAGAAGCTCACGAAGATCGGCCGCACGCGCATCCGCCTCGACCTCCTGACGCGCCACCCGGGCCGCCGCTCGCGCGCGCTCGGCTGGCCGCGCCTCCTCTGGCAGTGGCAGACGAGCTGGATCACCATGACCTTCCTGCACAAGTCTGCCGCCGACACCTGGGAGGAGATCCGCTGACGCCCGCTATGCCAGCCGCCTCTCTCGCTTCGCCCTCCACTCGCCGTTCCCGTGTCCGCACGGCGCGCGAGGTGGGCCGCCTCTTCGTCCGCAACGCCTTCATCCCGATCAACGCGATCATCTTCGCGGTCGTCGTCCTCCTCGTCGCGTTCGGCGAGACGCGCGAGGGTCTCTTCCTCGGCGCGATCGTGGCTTTAAACATACTTCTCGGCTTCGGACAGGACCTGCGCGCCTGGCTGCTCCTCGAACGGTTACAAATCGAGACCGCGCTCAAGGTTATCCGCATCGACGAGAGCGGTAGTGAGAGCAAGGTCGACCCGGAAGAGATCGCGAAGGGGGACCGCATCCGCCTCGCGCTCGGCGACCAGGCTCCCTGCGACGGCATCCTCGTCGAGAGCGCGAGCCTCGAGGTGAGCGAGGGGCTCATCACGGGCGAATCGAACTCCTTCCCGCGTGAAGAAGGCTCCACCGTGCTTGCCGGAAGCGTCGTCACGGCGGGGAGCGGCGTCATGCGTGCCGAGACCGACTTCGCCGAGAGCCGCCTCGCGAAGATGGCGCACGGACTCGCGCGCTACTCGGCGAATCCGAGCCCCATCCAGCGTTCGGTCAGCATCGTAATCCGCTATACGGTCTATGTCCTGCTCGCCGTGACGGCGTTCATCGTCCTGCGCGGCATCGTCACGCATGAGACCCAGGTCCAGGTCGTCGAACAGATCGGCGCGCTCGCGAGCGTCCTGGTGCCGCAAGGGCTCGTAGTAGCGGTCACGCTCCTCTTCACCTACGGCGCGAGCCATTTCTATAACCGCCATGTCCTCCTGCAGGAGGTGAACGCGACCGAAAAGTTCGGCCGCATCAAGAACCTCTGTATGGACAAGACCGGCACACTCACCGAGAACGAGCTCACCGCCGAGAGTTTCCTTGCAGTTTCCGGCACTGATGAGAACGAGGCGCGAGAGCTTGCGTCGCTCTACGCCCGGCACGCGAGCGACTCCTCACAGGTGATGCGCGCCGTGAGCGCTTTCCTTCCGCCGGCCGAGGAGCGGCGGGTCTACGAGACGCTCCCCTTCTCGTCGTGGCGGCGCTATGGCGGCCTCGCGCTCGATGATGGTCGAGGCGGGAAGGTCACTCTCCTCATGGGCGGGCCGGAGGCCCTCGCGCCCGCCGTGCGCGCGAGCTCGGAACGCAGCTGGCTTGAGGCGCGCGCGAGCGAGGCAGCGGCCGCGGGCAAGCATGTGCTCGCGATCGCGCGCACGGCGGGCTCAGACGTCCCGCATAGTCTCGGCGGGGCTGACCTCTCGGTCGTCGGCCTGTTCATCCTCGGCAACCAGCTCCGAGAGGGCGTGCGCGGCGCCGTCGACTTCTTTCAGAGTCGCGGCGTGGCGATCCGCATCCTCTCTGGCGACCACCCCGATACGGTGCGGGCCATCGCCGAAGCGGCCGGAATCGCACACGCCGACGCGCTCGTAACGGGCGAGCAGATGAAGGAATGGGACGCTTCCGACTACGCCCACAATGTCGGAAAGTATGCGCTCTTCACTCGCATCGAACCAGAACAGAAGGAAAAAATCGTCGAAGCGCTGAAGGCCGACGGCTTCACCGCGATGATCGGCGATGGCGCGAACGACGCCCTCTCGGTAAAGAAGGCGGGCCTCGGCATCGCCCTCTTCGACGGCGCGGCCGCGACGAGAGCCGTCGCCGCGGTCGTCCTTATGCACAACAGCTTCGTCGAACTCCCCCAGGGCGTCCGGCTCGCCGACAGCATGATCGAGAACATCGAGATCTTCGCCGCCGTCTTCTTGAACCAGACCTTCGTCCAGTTCTTCTTTTTCCTCGTGCTCGCGGTCGTGGGAATCGCCTTCCCGCTCACGCCGCTGAACGTCACCTTTATGAACTATTTTACCGTCGGCTTCTCGGCTACCCTCATCTCGGCTTGGGCCATCCTTCCGTCGCCCAGGCAAATGCCCGCGCGCATGGAACCCTTCTTGAAGCGGGTCCTGCCGCTCCCGCTCGCCCTTTCGATCGTCCAGACGATCGCTATCACCGCGATCTTCTTCGTCGGGCGGCGGCTCTTCCCTGCCGACTCGACCGCGACGCTCCTCGTCATCGGCATCGTCGCGACGGCGTTCGCCTTCCTCGTCGTCGTGGCCGAGCGCGTGAGCGGCGGGTTGAGCATCGCGCGCCGGATCGGCCTCGCGCTCTTCGGCATCATCGACGCACTCCTCCTCTTCGGAGCTCTCAAGATCCCGCTCGTCCTCCACTTCTTCGACCTCGCGACTCCTTCGCGCGCCGGCGTCCTAGTGGCGCTTGTCATCTCGGCAGCTTGTGCTCTCGCCTTCCTTCCCATCACCTGGCTCGTGTCGAAAACGAGAGTTGTCTCGCGACCGATAAGGTCCTAGCGGGCAGTGCGGGTTAAGTACCAACCCGCGTCAAGCACCACAAGGGTTTCTTGGCGAATTTCCATTCGGCGATTTCGAGGATTGTGGGTCGGGGTCGAAATGCCAACATTGGGCTATCCCGATGACACCACTCACGCCTGTGCCTTAAGAGCTGACGCAGGCACTGGGTCGACCGCAAGCGCTTGCTGTATGAGCCGGTAGAAGAGGAGGCCTCGGGAACGGGAAGTACGGCGGTTGAAGCGAAAGACGAACTCGTCGAGATAATACGGAAGATGCGTGTCCTGCACGCCGCCCTGGTGTGTGTTCAGGAGCCAGCGTTTCAGAAGCGAAGAGACGCGGTGCACGAGCGGGGTGAGGTTCTCCGCGTCAGGAGCCGCCTGCCGCTCCATCGTGACATGCCGGTACCCCTCCCTCGGAAGACCGGCATACCCCATCCACTTATCCGTACGGATGATGCTGCCCGGCTCGACCATGGTGCGGAGCGCCCGCACGATGCACGCATGCGAGGCTCTCTTGATGACGGAAAGCCGTATGCGGCCCATATCACCGCCCTTGTCCTCGACGGCGACCAGGACGATTGTCTTTGCCGAGGGGCCGCGGCCCTGCACGCTCTTTTCGTGCCCGCCGACGAATATTTCATCGACCTCGATGAGGCCCGAGAGCCGTTCGCGTCCCGGGCGCACCATGGCCCGTCGGAGCTTGTGGAGCCATTCCCAGGCGGTTTTGTAGCTGCCGACTCCGAGGATGCCTTTGAGAGCGAGCGCCGAGACGCCCTGCTTCTGGCATACCACGTACCATATCGCCTGGAACCAGAGGCGGAGCGAGAGACGGGAACCGTGGAAGATAGAACCGGCGGTGATGGAGACGTCGCGCTTGCAGGCAGCGCAGCGTACGCGTCCCTTGCCCAGCTTCCATGCTTCGGTCTGCAGACAATGCGGACATACGAACCCCTCGGGCCAGCGCACCGAGAACAGGTACGCTTCGCATGCCTCCTCGGTCGGGAACATGTCCTGGAAGTCGATCACGTTCATGGGATAGAGCTTCATCACGCTCAAGACTATCACCGAGCGCAGGTGGTGTCATCGGGATAGCCCAATGCCAAAAAATGCCAATTTTTCGAAAATCGGTGCTCCACGGAAATACCCGGAATGAGACACTGCAGGGTGTCTCATTTGTGTAATTTCAGGCGATTTGTCAAGTATTTCTGATATTGAGGAGCTTCTTGAAAACGGGATCTTTGGCATTCCAGAGATAGAAGGTCTTGCGGGAGATATGGGCGTGCTCGCAGGCTTCGGAGATCTCCATGCCTGAGCGCTCGAATGACAGCAGGAACGAGAGCTTCTTGATGAGCGTACGGAGCTGGGGACCTTTGAGATCCGTGAGGTGGTTCAGGCGTGCTGCGTTTGCTTCCCTCTGCCATTCCTCGCGGGAGGCGTACTTGTCTGGGAGCGGAGCGGGCCCGGTCGTGATGCGGTCGGCAATAATGGCAAGATAGACGAGGCAGGCGTTAAAGTTGCCCTTCACTATCCACCTCTCCATGCGGGATAACTCCTTCTTCCCGAGCGGCAGGATAATAACGAGATGGCGGGTGAAGGCGCGGAAGAGGCGGGGATAGTCGTCCTCGGGAACGGCTCCTGGATATACCAGGATGAAGAGCGTGTCCTGCTCCTCCCGTACGCTTCGGATGACGGCTTCGAGATCAGTGTCGTCTATTTCGGGATCCTCGCCCTCCTTCACGAGTACCTCGATCTTTGACACCTCGTCCGTTATCGCGCATTCCTTGAGGAGCTGGGCGAGCGGCGACCGCTCGGCGTGGCGGATCGAGAAGCTCGCGTACCGGCCGAAGATGGTCTTCCTCCTGCCGGCAATCAGAGGCCGGCGGCAGTGGTATGCGAAGAGCGAGGCGAAGAGGGTGCGGGTGCGGAGAGTGAGGGGCATACAGCCCCATTCTACGCTTTTCCATTCCGAACGCGGGAAAGGCTTCTTGGGCATTCGGATTGCCACGTTCGGATCGTATAAACACTAAGCTCCCTAGAGAGGGGCAAGGCCTCTTTTTCTGCTAGAATCACTCTATATATGATATGAGCAGATCCGCGTGAAAGAAACATCACAGCGGATTATCAGCCGATACGCCATGAACACAAAACTTCTTCCGGTCGAACCGTTCCAAGAGACGCTGTACGGCAGCTACTGCGGCCCCGCGAGTCTCAAGATGATCCTCGACTATTGGCACATCCACAAGACCGAAGAAGAAGCCGCGGCTGCATGTCATCGGGATCCCGAGCTGGGTACCGATGATGCCGCACTCAAGAAAGCGGCCGAGTCCTATGGCCTTGAAGTCGAGATTGAGAACAATGCTTCTTTTGGCTCGATCCGGCGCTGGCTCGATCGGGGCATCCCGGTCATTGTGGACTGGTTCACCCGCGGACGGAAGGAATACGGCGACGAGGAAGTACCCGATGGCCACTACTCCGTGGTCGTCGGCCTCGACGACTCCCACATATACCTTCAGGACCCCGAGATAGGAGGCCTCCGCACGCTCGAGCGGGACGATTTCACGCGCGTATGGTTCGACTTCAAGCCAGCCTTCATCAACTCGTGGGACGACATGATCATCCGACAGCTCATTGCCATATATCCGCCGGATCGGACATGAAAGTCTTCGTCGAACAGCCGGGCGAGAAGAATACGAAAAACGTGTTCGATAAAGAGAACGGGGCATTACTTAAAAGATATCCCCGCACAGAGTGCGGGGTTCTCACGTCGGACGGTTAGTTAGAACTCGAATTGCAGCTGGCCTCGGTCATCCTCGTCTTGGGTGC
>JAJYHF010000016.1 GCA_021784875.1 bacterium | reverse complement strand
ATCTCTCGCCGTTCTTCCCTACCGCGACGATGGACGGCGTCGTGCGCGCGCCCTCCGCGTTCTCAAGGACGCGCGGCTCGCCGCCTTCGACGATCGCCATCGCCGAGTTCGTGGTTCCCAAATCGATACCGAGGATCTTTGCCATAGTGGTGTGGTAAATGTAATTGTTAGCAACAACTATCTTACAAAAGATTACCCGGAGTATGCAACCCGCACTTTTGCCGGGCGGATGACAGAACCGTTCACACGCCACCCCTTCTCCAGTACGGCGGTGATGGTTCCATCCCTTTCTTCCTCTTCGACCATGTCTTGAGCGAGCGCTTCGTGCTGTGCCGGGTCGAAAGGTTCGCCCTCTTCCCCGACTGCTTCGAGCCCGAGCGCGGCGAAGGCGCCCTCGAGCTGCTTCGCAATCGCCAAGAATCCTTCTGGCACTTCTCCGTGCTCCTTCGCCCGTTCGAGCGCGTCGAAGGCGGGGAGAAGCGTCTTGACAGCCTTCACCTTTCCCTTCTCCTCCGCCGCTTTTGTCTCATTCCCGATCCGCTTGAGCAGGTTCACGTAGTCCGCCTTCGCCCGTTGCCAGCCGTCCAGATTCTCCTGCTTCTCTGCCTTAACATGCTCGAGCTCGGCCCGGAGCTTCGCCACCTTCTTCTCCGCGTCGCCTCCCTTCGGCGGCTCGTTGTTCTCCGCCTCGAGCTCGATGTCCTGTTCATCATTCATGTTCTTCAGTATGCCGGAAATGATGTGTGGAGTCAAAAAAGCACCGCCCTTGCGGGCGGCTTACAACGAGGGTAATCAAGCGAGCAGCTTCCTGGCCAGTTCTCCCACATCGGGATCATCGACTGCCTCTTCTACAGCGCGGATCACGCCTTCAGTCCGGTTGCCGCGCTTGTAGAGACCCATCGCCACGCGGTAGCGGGCGATACGGTACTCGTCTTCATCCTCGATGAACGCTTCCAGGGATTTCTCGTCCTCAGAGTCGAGCGGGGCGTTCGATACGAAAATGACGGTCGAGTCGAAATCCTGAAGATTATCGTTTGACTCGACCTGGACGCCTACGATTGCCTCTTGCAGATGGGCATCCGCCATCTGTTCGCTCAGATTCGCATCGACAAATTCCCACTTCTCATTTTTTGCTGCCTCGAGCAGCTTTTCATATGACGGTTTTTCCACGGATGATTTTCTCCTTTCGATGGGGTTCATGATCTGTAATTCAGATTATCATATCGGCAACTGAAGTCAAGGTCTACTACACCAGACGCCGATTGGCGCTAAGCTGCTATAGCGAGTCGGTTAGAAGAAACCTTAACTGGCACGCCGTTTCGCACGATGCCTTTCTGTAGTTGGTTGCCGGCGTCAAGAAGTTCGATACCGAGAATATTCCCTTTCTTATCGACATCGACGATGAGGCGATCCTCCAGTTCGACCGTCTTAGCTACCTTCCCTTTGCGCAAGGTCATGTATATTGCGTCCGCTATTTTGTCGTAGTTGATTTTCATAGGTAATACGCGGTCCGGATTTGGAAGTGGGTCGTCAGGCGGAGTTTCATCGCGGCAAGGTTACGAAGAACCGATTTTCGAGAGAACGAAGCCGCAGATGAGGCGGAGGACAGCGTAGATGACGGCGGTGAGGACGACGTAGAGCGCGATCGCGGCGCCGAAGGAGACCGGCAGCTGTCCAAGCACGATATAGGCGAGGAGCCACCAGGCCGTGAGCGCGGCAGCGGAGCCGAGAGCGAAAGAGAGGTGCCGACGCGCGAGCGCCCAGGAGACGGCGATGACGAGGAACGAGAAGAGGACGATGAGCCAGTAGCTCGCGGAGAGCGCAGGCTGCGGTTCGATGCGGTAGGCGTAGGCTGCGATGATGAAGCCGAGCGTCGCGACGAGGAGGATCGTCATACCCCACCGGAGACCCCGCCCGATGGCGGCGAGATGCGCGCGCTCGGCAGCATCGATGTTTCCGCTGCGCATCGCGTGCAGGTAGGAGAGTTCGCCCCAGACGGCCGCGACGATGCCGACAATCGCTCCGAGTGCCTGGAAGAAGAGGAGGCCGAGGATGACGGCGACCATATTACTTCTGCATCAGCACCGTGAGCTCGGCGCGATATTTCTTCATCACCTCCATCGCCGCTTTCATCTCGCTCTCGCCGCCCTTCTTGCGCCGCTCGATCTCCTCGCCGATCTTCTTGAAGAGCTCAGGATCCTTGGCGATGAGCTCGGTCATCTGCTCGCGCTGCGCCTCGGGGACGTCTTTCAGCTTCCACTTGGCGTATTGGTTGAACAAGAAGCTCTGAATGGACATGTCGACAGAATAGCATATCGGCCCGTCTCGGCCTATAATGAAGCCAGACGGAGCGAGCCTCGGGCTGTAGGGGGTCCAAATCCCCGCGCTCAAAGTCCTTTACTACATGTACGCGGAGGTGCTGATGAATCCACAGTGGGAAGAAGCGCATATTGATGGCAATGGGGAAATAGCAATGCAGGTGTGGCGTTGCTATTCCTGTGAGAAAAAGTGCCGAATCAGTATCGGCCTTTCGGCCGATCCACCAGAAAAATGTGAAAAATCTGGTGAACTGAAGGAGGTGGCGTAACTTATAGAAAAAACAAAAAGGGAGGCTGACAGCCTCCCTTCTCTATTTCATTTTCCGTACTCAAAGGCAAATCCTCAACATCGACTCAAACCGCTTGTCGATGAGGTACGGCGCGTACATGAGCGGTTGGAACCTCCGAATGGTGGCTTAAAGCAAGAGGATTACGAACGCGCTTACGATGAAAATTCACTACTGTGGACCCTAGGAGACTCGAACTCCTCACCTCATCCATGCCATGGATGCGCTCTACCAGATGAGCTAAGGGCCCTTCCCCGCCCCGCGAAGGGCGAAGTGTGGACCCAAGGAGATTCGAACTCCTGACCTCGTCAATGCGAATGACGCGCTCTACCAACTGAGCTATGGGCCCGCCGTACACGAGCGATTCTATCATGAATGCGGTATAGTGGGAATAACAGCGGGCCGGAGTATGCCGGTAGTACGCGTCCATGGGGTGGATGTAGACCGGGTTCGATTCCCGGCGGCCCGAAAGCATCGTGCGTTCCTGATCTATAAATGGTATTGTTCAAGAACGCGCTCTTAGCTCAGTTGGTTAGAGCGCACGCTTCACACGCGTGAGGTCAGGGGTTCGAATCCCTTAGAGCGCACCGGGCCGGAGTATGCCGGTAGTACGCACGCTTCGGGTGCGTGTAGACCGGGTTCAATTCCCGGCGGCCCGACCAGAATTCAGATTCCCAGGCTCGCGAGCGCGGTCTTCACTTCGTTGATCGGAAGCGCGAAACCGATGTTCTGCGATCCCTGCACGAGCGCCACATTGATACCGATCGCGCTGCCTGCGAGGTCGACCAACGGCCCGCCCGAATTGCCGGGGTTGATGGGGGCGTCGGTCTGGATCACGCCCGTGAGAGTCTCAGGCAAACCCTGATCGTTCAAGGCCGTGATGCTGCGGTCGAGGCCGGAAATGACGCCGGTCGAGACTGAGTTGTTGTACTGCCCGAGCGCGTTCCCTACGGCGAAGACCGGCTGCGCGAGCTGGAGAGAAGACGAGTTCCCGAGTAGAATCGTCGCGTAGCCGCTGCCGGCGATCTTCACCACCGCGAGATCCTCAGTCGAGGAGCGCCAGACGACCGTGCCCGGCAGCTGCTTGCCGTTCGCGAGGAGGACGGTGTAGGTCGCGTTCGTGTCAGGGACGACGTGCTTGTTGGTGACGACGTAACCATCACTCCTCACGAGGAAGCCGGTGCCGGCGGCGACCTGCTCCGTCGTCGTACCGGCCTGCTGATAGACAGGAACCTGGACGCCGAACCCTTGGAAGAGCGGATTATTGCCGAAGGGATTCTCGTAAGTCACCTGGAGCTTCGGTACCGCTTGGCTTTCGACGATCGAGACGACGGCCGGGGTTACCTTCGCGACGGCGCTTTCGAGCTGGCTGCTCTGCGACTGCTGCGGGGTAGCCTGTGACTGCGAGCCATGCTTCGTGAGCGCAGCGATATCTGCGGCCGTGCTCGAAGCGGTCGCGGTCGTGCTGCTCGCGAGCTTGGCGACCGAGGCCTGCAGCGTCGCGACCAGGCTCTCGATCCTCATGATTTGCTCATGTTCATAGGCGAGCCCGCCGGCGAGCACGATGACCGCCACGACCGCCATCAAGCCGAAAAGCTGCAGATTCCGATCCATGTCATTCATAATACGCGCAGTCAGCACGCTTGCTTCGCGCTGTTCAGGAAAGGAGCTTCCGAAGACCGTGCCTCAACCGTTCTCTGTCAGCGCTTCGCCGGCTCGTCGGATGTGGCAAATAGATGCAATCGAAGCCACACGCTCGCAGCGCTCGTTCCTGATATCTGCCGAGCGCGACGATGGTATATCTGTCCGTGAGATAATTCCGAATCGCGGTTTCAGTCGCATGACTAAGTACCCCCTTCTGTTCCTCGACGGAATCTCGCCAAAGATTTAAAAGCTCAGGCTCCCACTGGAATTCCGCGAGCATCGAACGGAGCACTATCCCCGACCGTGTCCTGCGGTCGAAAGGTTTTGGGTGACCCTTCGGATGTCCTCCGATAAGAACAACTTTACGCGTACTCCCTAAAGACTCTTGCATCGTACTGTGGACCGTACAGGATTCGAACCTGCGACCCCCACATTGCAAATGTGGTGCTCTACCAACTGAGCTAACGGCCCATGACTCTTAACATATCACTTCCGGCCGATAATCTGAAGCCAGACGGTCTTGCCTGATGGATGCGGATTACGCAAGGACAGAACGATCTTCAGCCCAGCATCGGCGAGATACTGTTCGAGTTCGTCCATGGTGAAGTAGCTGAAGAACCGTTCATAGTCGTAGCCGTCTTCCTTGAAGACTCCTTCTTCCGGCTTGTCACTACGTGTCTCTTTGACCGCGAGATAGAGGAATCCATCCGGCGTGAGTCGATCCGCCATCTTCTTCACGACAGCGCCGGCATCGCGCCTCGGGATATGCAGGAGCGACGCCTGCGCGAAGATGCCGTCGAACGTCTCGCTCGTTGAATCAAGGTCGTACATTGAGAGCTCTCGGAACTCTGCTTCCGGAGTTTCGCGTCGCGCGATTTCGAGCAGCTTATCCGAGATGTCGATACCGACGACATGTAATCCGTGCTTGGCGAGGTATTTCGACTTCACGCCGCTGCCGCATCCAACATCGAGTACGTGTGCGCCAGACGGCAATTCTTTCACGAATGCGTCCGTTCCTTCCACCCACCAGTCATCGTGCGAATGGTCGCGATGCCAGTCTTCTGCTATCCGATTGTATGTCTCTCTCAAATTCATGGTTCACTCGATATTATGGCTCCAGAGCAAGGTTGATCAGATGCTCGAGGAAGTCCGGGAAGGAGACGCCGACGGCGGCGAGGGACTTGGGCAGGAGGGATTCCTGCGTGAGGCCGGGGAGCGTGTTCGTCTCGAGATAGTAGATGCCGGAGGGCGCGACGATGAAGTCGCTGCGTGAATAGTGGCGCAGGCCTAATCGCCGGTGGATCGCCCGCGCGGCGATGGCGAGCTCTTCGGCGATGACGCGGGAGAAGTTGCCGGGGCAGACTTCGCGCGACGCGCCGGAGTACTTCGCGTCATAGGAGAAGAAGTCGCCCTCCGGAGGGACGATCTCGACGGGCGGGAGCGTATAGAGTGCCTCGCCACGCAGCCCCTCGACGATGCCGACCGTCGCTTCCCTGCCGCGGACGTATTCCTCGACCAGGACGCTCGGCGCACCTTCGGCGAAGAGCTGCTCGATCGCTGTGAGGACTTGGGCGTAGCCGCCCGCGAGCGAGATACCGACCGACGAGCCCCAGCCGACCGGCTTCACTACGACCGGCTGACCGAAGGCGCGTGTGACCTCGAACGCGGCCAGCTCGGCGTCTTCGGCACGTTCGACATGACGGAAGTCGGGCGTTCGGATCCCCGCCTCGCGAGCATGGAGCTTGGCCGCGAGCTTGTGCATCGCGAGCGCGGAGCCAAGCGCGTCTGCGCCGGCATAGGGCACGCCGAAGCGGTCGAGAAGCTTCTGTACCTTCCCGTCCTCGCCGTATTCGCCGTGAAGGCCGATAAGGGCGATGTCGATCTGGCGCAGGACGCGCTCGGGCGCGATGGGCCGGCCATGATCGTGCCAGGTGCCCTCTTTGTCGATGTAGATGTCGCGCGCGTCAAAACGCTCTTCGGGGAGGGCGGCGAGCATCGCGGCACCGGTCTTGAGCGAGACTTCGTGCTCGCGGCTCGGCCCCCCGCGCAGGACTCCGACGACGGTTTGCATACGGGCAGTATAGCAGCAAAAAGCGCGCGGCCGCCCCGGAGGGGCGGCCGCGTTGTGTTTCTTCGTATCTTAAACGGCGGCGTAGCGGCCGTCCTTCATGCGCTTGAAATAACGCGAGTCGTTGAGG
>JAJYHF010000005.1 GCA_021784875.1 bacterium | reverse complement strand
CATCGCGACCTTCCACGGCCTCGGGCGCGAACTCTTGGAGAGCTACGGGAAGGCGATCGGCGTTCCGCGCTACTTCAGCGTTTATGACCGTACGGATTCTGAGAGGGTGATCGCGGCGGCGCTGAAGCGCCTCGACGTCGAATCGAAGGATCTCTCGCCAAGGGCCGTTCTCGGCCGCATATCACGCGCGAAGGGCGAGGGGATGCGTGCCGACGAGTGGCGGGAGAAGCACGGCCGCTCAAGCTTCGGCGCGCGCGTGGTCGGAGAAGCCTGGACGCACTATGAGAAAGCGTTGGTCGAGGAGAAAGCGCTCGACTTCGACGATCTCGTCGCCCTGCCGGTGCGCCTTCTCGAAGAACATGATGACGTACGCGCGCTCGCGCAGGAACGCTGGCAGTACATCCACATCGACGAATACCAGGACACGAACAGCCTCCAAGAACGGCTCGCAAACCTCCTCGCGGAGAAGCACAGAAACTTGTTTGTTGTGGGTGATGGGGATCAATCAGTGTATGGGTGGCGCGGCGCGAAGATGGAGAACATCCTTGATTTCGAGAAGCGGCATCTGGGCGCCCAGACGATCATCCTCGAGCGCAACTACCGCTCGACGAAGAACCTGGTCGACGCCGCTAACGCGGTCATCGAGAAAAACAAGAACCGTAAGGAGCGCCGATCGACGACCGAACAGGGCGCGGGGGCGCCGATCATCATGCGCCTTGCGCGGAACGCTGAAGAGGAGGCGCGCTGGATCGCGCGGACGATTCGTGCGCTCCTGCACGAAGGGGCGAAACCGGAGGACATCGCCGTCCTCTTCCGCACTAACTTCCAATCTCGTGCGCTCGAGGAAGGGTTCCTGCGCGAGGGCATACCGTACCGGCTCCTCGGGACCAAGTTCTTCGCGCGCAAGGAGGTGAAGGACGTGCTCGCCTGGGTGAGGCTCGCCCTCGATCCCTCGAGGGAGGCGGATAAGATGCGCGCGGCGGCTTCGCCGCCGCGCGGCCTCGGCAAGGTCACGCTCGGCAAGCTTGCCGCAGGGCAGCGCGAGAGCTTGCGCCCGGCCGATGGCGCGAAGGTCGAGGCTTTCGAACAAGCGATTGCCGAGCTCGCGGCGGCGGCCGAGATGCTTATCCCGTCGGAGTTCGTGAAGCTCGTCATCGAGAAGAGCGGAATGCGCCGCGCGCTCGTCGAGGAGGGGAACGAGGAGGATCGCGAACGTTTCGAGAACGTCGAGGAGCTCGTATCGGTTGCGACACGGCAGGACGGCGCGCCCGGCAAGGACGGGATCGCTGCGTTCCTCGCCGAAGCGGCCCTCGCGAGCGACCAGGACGAGCTGGATCAGAATGAGAAGAAGGGCGTCACGCTCATGACCGTTCACGCGGCCAAAGGGCTCGAGTTCGACACGGTCTTTGTCGCCGGGATGGAAGAAGGGCTCTTTCCGCATCAGGGTATGGGGAATGACGCCGATCGCGACGAGGAGGAGGAGCGACGGCTCTTCTATGTCGCGATCACACGTGCGAAGGCACGCCTCTATCTCACGCTCGCGAGCGTGCGCACGATCTACGGCAGCGACTCGTACGCAGCGCCATCCTCCTTCCTCGCCGATATCGACCCGGCGACCGTGCGCGACGAGACGCCCGAGGCACCTTCGGTGTCGCGCCCGGGCAACCGCTTCTTTCCCGAATACGACAATCCGAATCGTGACGGATGGATAATCCGATAAGATATGCGAGCGAAAAAATCCCTCGGACAGAACTTCCTCATGCATGCGCGTATCGCGGAGCGCATCGCGAAGGTAGCCAATATAGAAGGGGAGACCGTGCTCGAGGTGGGTCCTGGCACAGGGGTGCTCACACGCGAGCTCCTGAAGTTCGCGGAGAAGGTCGTTGCGATCGAGGCGGACCGGGAGCTTCTCGGGCAGCTGCAGGCTGATTTCGCGAATGAGATCGCTGCTGGCCGGCTCGAACTCGTCTCGGGCGATGTGCGTACGTTCGATGTCGAAGCGCTCCCCGCAAGCTACGCGCTCGTGGCGAACATCCCCTATTATCTCACCGGCGAGATATTCCGGAAGTTTCTCGAGGCGGAGGAACAGCCTTCTTCGATGACGCTTCTCGTGCAGAAAGAAGTCGCCGAGCGGATAGCGCGGTCAAAGAAAGAGTCCATCCTCTCGCTCTCGGTCAAGGCGTATGGCACGCCGAAGTATGAATTCACCGTTCCGCGCGGCGCGTTCAGGCCGGCGCCGAAAGTCGACTCGGCGGTCGTCTCGATACGGGACATCTCGCGTAGGAATTTCAGTACGGAAAAGGAAGAGGAACGTTTTTTCGCCCTCTTACACGCCGGTTTTGCTCATAAGCGTAAACTTTTGCGGAAAAATTTCGCCGAGGCGGGCTTCGTCGCAGAGGCGGCGCTCGTGCCGGAGCGGGCACGCGCCGAAGATCTGTCGCTTAGGCAGTGGCTAGTGCTTTAGATCGCGGGGCCGAGCGATGATCCGACCATCGGGGTGACTGTCCCCTCGGCCGGCACGGGTACCGGCCCGAAGAAGCACCCCCACACGCCAGGAGTATAACTTCCGAGAAGCGCCTGGGACGGGAGGGGTATGTTGTGCGAGAGGAAAAGCTGCGTCCCCTCGACATAATAAAGGAGAACAGGAAACGTCGGTAAAGGTGGCTCGACGACGAGGTTGAACCCAACATCGCACGGAATAATCCCGACCAACCTGCCGCCGAACGGAAGCGTCGCTGGTGTTGCGGCGAGAGCGCGGCGCGGAAGGAATAAGTCGCTGATTTCCGCGATGAGCCTGTCGAATAGGGACTGCGGTGCCGGTCGATTGACCGAAACAGCATTCATCGGCTGTAGCTTCTTAAGTAACGCCGCTTTAAGGTCAGTTGTTGTTGCGAGGCGCTCAAGGATTTTCTGATGGATAATAGCGATGGTCGAAGAAGACACCCCATATTCTCGAGAGACTTTGTCAATGTCGGCGAAGATCGTACCTATGTTCTGTAGGTTCGGGTTCGTGCTTATAGCGGCCGATGCTGCCGCGGTAGGAGATATGGATATTCCGTTTGGCGGTGAAGAAGCAGTTGGCGTTCGGGTGGCGAGCGAGCGGTTCGTCGAAGTTGGTGATGCGGACGTCGTATCACTAAGCGCGTTCAGCCGTGCGCGCGTTAAGGGGCCGACATACCCGGTCCCGTGCGTGAGCCCTGCGGGAAGGAGGACGTCGCTCGCGTATTTTTCTTGGAACCGTTCGACCGCCGAGGCCGTAAGCGACCCGAAATAACCCGTCTCTTTGCCTGGCGAGCCGGGACCGCTCTCCGCGATGCGCGTATCGGCGCTCTGATTCAATATCTTTTGGAGCGCGATGACCTCTGTCCCGCTCGATCCGAGCGAGAGGTTTTCGGTAAACGTAGGGGCGCTTGCCCGCGCGAGAGCGCACGTTCCGAGCAGGAAGAGGGTTGCAGAGAACGCGAGAGATCGAATGACCGTCCGCATAACGGACAGGATAGCATGCGCAATGCACCGTTTATGCAGTAGCAGCTCCTGGGAGCCTCGTGGAGGTTGCTATACTTGGTTAATAATCATGAGAAAGATCCCCGAGCGCTGGAGCATCCCTATCGCGACCCTTTTCTCGGTAGCGCTCATCGTTGGCGCGTACCTGCTGGCGCACGGTGCCGCTTCGCCGTCCGTGGCGCAAGCCTCGACCGAGACGGCGCTTCTCCAGGCCATCGCGACGAAGGACTCGACCGGCGACGGCGTTCCCGACTGGGAGAAGGCGCTCTACGGCATCCCGCTCAACGCGACGACGACCGATTATTTCCATCTCGGCATGACCGATGGCGAGGCGGTCGCACGCGGTCTTATCGTCCCGAAGGCGATCGCGAACATCCCTGCTGCCCCCGCTGCGACCTCGACCGCTGTTTCTCCCAGCGACTTCGACTATGCCGCGTACGGACTCCCGCCTCCTTCTCCGGGCACCCTCACGGACGCCTTCTCTCAGACGTTCTTCACGCTCTATCTCCAGGCAAAGCAGGCGAATGGCGGCGCCGAACTCTCTGCTGATCAGGTCAATACGCTCGCGAGCCAGGCCATAGCGGATCTTTCCGCGAGCGTCTCGGCGACGCCTCCGTACGAGCAGGCGGGAGATATCAAGGTGGCCGGAAAGGGTCCGGACGCATTGCATGCTTATGCCGCGGAGGCTGAAGCGATCTTCCAGGCGCATCCGGCCGATGCGACGACGAGCGAGATCGACTATCTGCAGGACTATCTCGAGAACAGCGACTCCTCGGCGCTCAAGCATATCGCCTCCATAGCTTCGTCCGATCGGGCGATAGCCGCCGGCCTCGCGGTCATCTCTGCGCCCGAGGAGCTTAGGTCGGCGCACCTCGCGCTCGTGAACGCGCTTATGCACATGTCCGAGGTAATCAATGATTTCTCGCATGCCGATACCGATCCGATTACCGCCATGCTCGCGCTCTCGCAATACGAGCAGGCGAGTCAGGATCTGGGAGCGGCTTTCGTCTCCCTTGGCCAGGAGTACGAGGCCGAGGGCGTCACGTTCTCTCCTGGAGAGAAGGGCGCGACCCTCGTCGGGCTCGCGACGAAACTCGTCAGTGTCGCCGAGAGTGGTCAGAACGCGCCGGTTTCAAGCGTCCAAGTGTCGCCATGAACCGCTTTTTCCGCCCTGTCGTCGTGCTTCTCCTTATAGCGCTTGTCGCGCCGGCGGCTTTCTTCGCTGTCCCGACTCGCGCTCACGCCGGCGGCGTCGCGTGTCTCGGCGCTTTAGTTGGCGGTCTTTCTGGTGTAGGCAGCGCTGCTGCGACTGCGGTAACTGTTCCGGTTAATCCCCCTATAACAAATGTAACTACAGGCATGTCCGCAGGCGCCAACATCGGCAAGTGCATTGAGCAGGTCGTTCTCATCCCGCTCGGGAGAGTGGCGATATCGATGGCGATAAAGTCGATAACCATGGACACGGTCAATTGGATAAAAGACAGTGGCCACGGCCAAGCGAGCTATGTCAAGAACTTGCCGCAGGACCTCCAAGGCGTCGGGGACGTGGCTGCCGGAGCGTTGATTTCCCAGCTCGCACAAGGAGCGCTCGGGAACTCTCCTTTCGCTTCGACCATCACGAATGCGCTCAGCACTATATATAATACGGAATCAAGCTTGGCCGGTTTCTACGCGGCGAACCAATGTACGCTCGACCAATATACCAATGACGCGAATGCGTTCCTTTCCGGCTATGGGTCGCAGGCGGGCAATATAAATGTCTGGCTCGCGCTCACGACTCAAGATCAGAACAATCCTTACACGCTCTATAATTCGGTCCTGTCCAGGATGGGGAGCAACGTGGGTACGGCACAGTCGGTCCGGATGGGGAATATCACCATGTCGGGCGGTTTCCTCTCTTGGTGCGCACCGCAAAGCTCGATCGACACTACTGCCGGACAAGGCGGTTCCTGTACAAGTGACTCCGCGTGCGGCAAGGGCCTTTACTGCATCGATGGCGTATGCACGAGCGGTACTGCCAAACAAGGGAGCTCCTGTTCAAGCGATTCCATGTGCGGTAATGGGCTTTACTGTATCGGTGGCGTATGCACGAGCGGCTCTGCCCAGAGTGGGAGCGCCTGCTCGAGCGATTCCATGTGCGGCAACGGCCTTTACTGCATCGATAGCGTGTGCACGAGCGGCACCGCGCAGGAAGGCAGCGCCTGTACGAGCGACGCCATGTGCGGCAGCGGCTTCTCTTGTATCGTCGGGGTGTGCCAGAACGTCGCGGGCAACACGCCGCCGTCATGCACCAATAAGGATGGCACGCCGGGCGTCGTGACCACGCCGGGCGCGACCATCAAGGCGTTCCTCGACAAGAACCTTGGCACCGGTATCGGGCAGCTGGTGAGTGCGCAGGATATCGACGACTCGATCGCTGCGATCCTGAGCGCATTCTCGACCAAGATCATGAACGACACGATCTACAAGCCGGGAGGACTCTTCGGGTCGTCCCAGTCCTCGGGGAGCACTCTTGTCTCGCCTCTTCCGGTTTCTCAAGATGCGCTCGGCAACATCACGCAGAGCGCTCTTTCTGATGCTGAAACGGTCAGTAGCAGCATGGGCACATACATTGCATCGGCTCAGACAGTGTTCGGTGCTGCCAATGCAGCTGCTTCCTCTACTCAGGCCTATATCGATGCCGAACCGGCATTCGTGGCGGGGGTGAATGCCGCCGCCGTCGCCGCTACGAGCGCCACTACCAGTGCGGCGTACTGCCCGGCTCTCATCCAAGCGAGAGCATCCGTCCTCGCGGACGCTTCGACAACGCTCGCCCAAGCCCAGGCGTTGCTCTTGCCGGGCGGCACGATAACCGGCGCGATAGACATGGCGTCGTCCAGCATAGCCGATGCCGAACAGATGCAGGCGCTTGTGGTCAAGGTAAAGGCAGAAGCCACAGCAACCT
>JAJYHF010000020.1 GCA_021784875.1 bacterium | reverse complement strand
TTCTGTGCTGACTTGGTATGATGGAAAGGTACTTTTGTCTTCATACCCAAAGCGTACCGCAAAAGACCGCCCCGAAAGGGGCGGTCTTGCGTTTGGTGCACCAAAGCCCTCCCGAATGATTAAAGTTTTCCTAAAATGGCTCGAGCAGATAAACGTATCATCGTCCCAAATTCATTTCGAATTGTATATCCATGAGACACGGAAATCCGAAATGTCGTCTTTCAAACGATGGTGGGCACGTGAGCTTCATATGTCGCAGCATCGTCTCAATAAGATTTATTTCAAAAGAGGGAATCCAAAGACAAAACGAAAACGCACAGGTGATTCGTACCACGGCCTCCTAAGAATCAAGGTAAATTCAAGCACAATCCTGAACCGGAGGATTAATGGATGGGTTCATGGTATTGTTACCTCATTGGGGAGTGGTGTAATTGGTAACACGCCTGCCTTTGGAGCAGGAGACTCTAGGATCGTGGCCTAGCTCCCCAGCCAATTCCGTACCTCGCCCTCTCGCTCGAGGCGCATGCGATATAATTTGAGATATGGATATGAGCGAGGAATTTATAAAAATAGCCATTGAGGAGGCCCGTAAAGCTGACTGGCCGTTTGGCGCCGTTATCGTTCGAGATGGAGAAGTCATAGCTCAAGCGGGTGCGGGTGACGGCAAGGACACAAGTGTTGACCCTACCGCCCACGCAGAGACAAATGCTATCCGTCGGGCATGTGAGAAATTGAACAGCGGGGATTTAAGCGGCGCCACGCTCTATGCGTCGTGCGAACCATGTGCGCTTTGTTTTGGTGCCGCTTGGTATGCCGGAATCAAAGAAATAGTTTTTGGGAGCAGTTTGAAGGATATTGAGCATATTGATGAAGCTTGGGGGGGCGACTTAGCATTTCCGCATGACCACATTCAGGAAACAGGGATTCAGGTCAGAGGAGGAGTGTTGAAGGATGATGTGATGCGAATGTATGCATTTCACCCGCGAGTTATAAATCAAAAGTAGTATTCCGATGGCTGGGAACGGAAACCGAGACGTGCTCGTGGTGACGTGCTGATCTAAGCTTCGCTTCATGACCCCGGTGTATGATTAAGCCATGCGTTTTCGGACATTTGTCGTGTTCGTCGTCGTGGCGGCGGTTGCCGTCATAGCGGCGACAGCGCTCCTCGGGAGAGAGGCCGTACCCTCGCTCACGGTCACTTCGCCTGTGGGCGGGGAGGCCTGGCGGCCCGGCGAGACGCACACGATCTCTTGGACGACCGAGGGTGTGCCGGCGGGCGACCGTATTGCCGTCACTATCCGGCGCATCCCGCCGCCGCCCTTGCCGGCGGAGGGCCAGGAGTTCGATCCCATCATTTTTACGAACTTGCCGGACACCGGCAGCACCACCTGGCGGATCTCCTCGATGTATCCGGATGGGACGTATGTGCTCGGCGTGAGTGTCTATGCTTCCGTACCGGTGACGAACCCGGTATCGGGCGAGAGCGGCACCTTCACGCTCACGCACCCGATGCCCTCGAGCGACGCGTATCCGCTCTACAGCGGCGCGAGCTGGGACGCGCCCGTGGTCGAGACCTTCGTCATCGGCTCAACCACCTATTCGGGCGCGAGTGTCACCTCGTCGAGCGTGACCGGTACCCTGGATCCAGGGAGTGTCTTTACGCCTTTTGAGAATTACTATGCAGGGAAGCTCCGCGCGCTCGGCTACAC
The DNA here is from genome assembly GCA_021784875.1 of bacterium. Lineage (GTDB taxonomy): Bacteria > Patescibacteriota > Minisyncoccia > Phycocordibacterales > Phycocordibacteraceae > C7867-001. The sequence goes on along the minus strand of JAJYHF010000020.1, from coordinate 4,854 downwards.
GGTCGATAACGAGCTCGCCGCCGGCGGTCATACGGGCGGGCAGACCGCATATCAGAAGGGGTCGAGCCTCATCCTCACGCGCTTCAACATCATCTATCACACCATCCCTGCGAACGCGCCCTCCGAGTGCCCCTGCGACGTCACGCTCTCGGTCTTCTCGCGGTCCCGGTAGCGGCGCGGTTTAATCCGCCCTTCAGCCGCGGGCGGGTAGAGTGTGCGTATTAGCCGCTAGCCGTCACAACCTATGGCACACGTCAGGAGATGGGAACCGTTTGGGGCGGAGTTGGACCGTTGGTTCGGCGGCGGCGGGCCGCCCTCGTTCCTCAGGTTCGGTGCGGATCTCGCGACCGACGTCTATGAAGAGGACGACACCGTCGTCGTGGAGATGCACGCCCCGGACATCGATCCGAGCGAGATCGACGTCTCGATCGAGGGCGATTACCTGCGCGTCTCCGGCTCGCGGGAGGAGTCGGACGAGGAGGAGAAGCGGGACTACTATCGCAAGGAGATCCGGCGCGGCTCCTTCGAACGCATCATCCCGCTGCCGCAGGCCGTCGACCGGGACAAGGCGAGTGCGGAGTACGAGAACGGCTGTCTCGTCGTGATGCTGCCGAAGGCGGTCGGCGTCGAGGCCGGGAAGGTCAAGGTGGAGGTAAAAGGGTAAGAGCTGGACTCGCGAACGGGCTGCGCGTATCATGACCGCATGAAGATGTTGATCGATGTCCGGACGCCCGGAGAGTATGCCGGAGGATGCTTGCCGGACGCGGTGAACGTGCCGGTCGAGAATATCGCAGAGGGAAGGCTCGGCGCGCTCGCGAGCGTCTCGAAGGACACGCCACTTCAGGTCTATTGCCGCTCCGGCGCCCGTTCACGCGCGGCTGCCTCGTTTCTCGCTGCGGCAGGGTTCGGGGATGTCGAGGATCTCGGCGGCTTGCACGACGCTGCGGCCGCGCTCGGGCACGCGTAGGCGGTGTGTGGACACCGTGCGCCGCTTGCGGCGCGCGGTGTTACGCTTGAGCCATATGTGGATGCTCTACGCGCTCGGTTCGGCGGCGATGGCCGCGCTCGTCGCCATCTTCGGCAAGATCGGCCTCGCGGGCGTCGACCCGACGCAGGCGACCATCGTGCGCGGGGTCGTGATGGCCGTCATTCTCATCTCGGGCGGCCTGGTCTTCGGGAAGCTCTCGGGCTTCAGCCTCTCTTCCTTCGAGGGGCGCGATTGGATCTTCATCCTTCTCTCCGCGATCGCGGGCGCTGCCTCCTGGCTCCTCTACTTCATCGCGCTCCAGCAGGGGCCTGCGAGCGCCGTCGCCGTCATCGATAAGCTTTCGGTCGTGCTCGTCATCGTCCTCGCGGCAATCTTCCTGAGCGAGTCGCTCACGCTCAAGAGCGTGCTCGGCATCGTCTTCACCATCATCGGCTCGCTCCTGATCGTGTTCAAGTGAGTTTTTAGAGCGTTTGCACCATCATCAGGTTCGTCCCGCCCTCCTTGCCGAAGGGAACGCCAGCTGCAAGGACGATGCGGTCGTCTTTCTGTGCAAGTTTCTGCCGCAGGATCGCTGCTTTGGATTCCGCGACAACCTGGAGCAGGTCGTCATAGTGTTTCGCGATGAGCGGATGGCACGCGAAGGAGAGCGTGAGCTGGCGCGCGGTTTCTTCTTGCGAGGTGAAGACGATGATCGGACGTGCCGGCCGGTAGCGGGCGATCATCCGGGCGGTGAAGCCGCTCTTCGAGAGCGCGACGATCGCCTTGGCCTCCGTACTCGAGGCGGCGTCGGCGACCGCGCGGCCGACTGCGTCGACGATGTCCGTGCCGCGGCTTTCGCGCAGGCTGCGCATGAGCGTGCGATAGATTTCGTGGTTCTCGGTCTTATGCGCGATCTGCGCCATCATCGTTACTGCCTCGAGCGGATAGGAGCCCATCGCCGTCTCCTGCGAGAGCATCACGGCGTCGGTGCCGTCGAGGATCGCGTTCGCGACGTCAGCGACTTCGGCGCGGGTCGGTACCGGGTTCTGGATCATCGACTCGAGCATCTGCGTCGCGGTGATGACCGGCTTGCCCGCCTCGACGCATTTGCGGATGATCCGCTTCTGGAGGAGGGGGACGTTCTCGGGCGAGACCTCGACCGCGAGGTCGCCGCGCGCCACCATGATCGCGTCGGCTTCTGCGATGATCGCGTCGATCTGCTCGATCGCCTCGACGGTTTCGATCTTCGCGATGATGAGCGGAGGATTCTTCGGCGCCCGCTTTCGGATGAGGGCGCGGAGCTTCTTCACGTCTTCGCTCGAGCGCACGAAGGAGAGCCCGACGAGATCGACCCCCTGGGCGAGACCGAAGGCGAGGTCGGCGCGATCCTTCTTGGTGATGGCGCTTACGCGGCGCAGGGCCCCGGGGATGTTCACGCCGCGCCGGCCGGCGATCGTGCCGCCGATGACGACGCGTGTCACGACGTCGCGACCTTTGGTACCCGTTACCTCGAGCACGCGGCGACCGTCGTCGAGCAGGATCCGGTCACCCTTAGTGACTTCCTCGGCGAGGTGGGGGTAGCCGATCGTAACGCGCTCGGCGGAGCCGAGGCAGGATTCGGGCGTGAGGACGAGGCGCGCGCCGGGAAGGAGGGTGACCGTCTTCTCGGCGAAATCGCCGATGCGGATCTTCGGCCCGGAGAGATCCTGAAAGACGGCGACGGGCGTATCGAGCTCTTTGGCCGCCCTGCGGACAGCCGTAAGGTAGCCGGCGTGGTCTTCGTGCGAGCCGTGGGAGAAGTTGAGTCGGGCGACATTCATTCCGGCGCGCACCAGTTCGGCGAGTACGGCCGGCTCGCTTGAGGACGGCCCGATGGTCGCCACGATCTTCGTTCTCTTGAATCGCATGTGATTATCGTTTAGTTGGAAAGAGTCAGTATACCGTCTTGATACGCATTCCTCAAACCGCGTGCGGTGATTAGCGCCTCACAGCCGCATCCGTTAGAATAGCCGCAACATGCGTCATCCCTCTCCCCATACGCTCATGCTCGTTGGCGCGGCCGTTTTCGCCGCCGGGCTGGTCGTCATTGTAGGGTTTGGCGATTTCTTCCCGATCGAATACCGCTCGGCTCAGGCCGGACAGCCCGAGCGCTTCATTCCGCTGCCCGCGCTCAATCGCGCCGATTACGACGCGCGTCTCGCTCGGCTCGCACATCTTGGTTCGGCAGCGACCTCGGCCGGGACCTCGACAGAGCGTCTCTGGCCGGTGCATGCCGTCTATCCGGAAGCGGGTGCCATCCTGCCGTTCAAGCGGATCGTGGCGTATTATGGGAATTTCTATTCCGCGCAGATGGGCGTGCTGGGGGAGTATCCGGACGCGACGCTCCTCTCGATGCTTGCCTCGACGAGTGCGATGTGGGCGAAGGCCGACCCGACCACGCCGACCTTGCCGGCGATCCAATACATCGTAGATGTCGCGCAGGGCAGCGCGGGGAAGGACGGGAAGTACATCCTTCGCATGCCCGACAGTCAGGTCGACCACGCGCTCTCCCTCGCGCGCACGGCGCACGGCATCCTGATTCTCGACGTGCAGGTGGGGCAGAGTACGCTCGAGCACGAACTCCCGCTCCTTGAGAAATATCTCGCGATGCCGGACGTCCACCTCGCCATCGATCCGGAGTTCTCGATGAAGTATGGCAATCCGCCCGGGCGCGTGATCGGTACCTTCGATGCGGGCGATATAAACTACGCCGCACACTACCTCGCCTCGCTCGTCGACCAGTATCATCTCCCGCCGAAGGTGCTCATCGTCCATCGCTTCACGCAGGCGATGGTAACGAACTATAAGAAGATCAAGCCGCTGCCGCAGGTCGAGATCGTGATGGATATGGACGGCTGGGGTTCGCAGGCGAAGAAGGAGAACACCTATGCGCGCGTCATCGAGGCCGAGCCGGTTCAGTTCACGGGCATCAAGCTCTTCTATAAGAACGACTTACGGCCGCCCTCGACCGGCCTTCTCACCACGACCGAGGTCATGAACCTCATGCCCCGCCCGATCTATATCCAGTACCAGTAAGGCAGAAAGAATCCGGCCGCGGGGATGCGGCCGGTCAGTCATGGTCGAGGAAAGGGAACAATTCGATTCCCTCGAACCCTTTCGCTTTCTCGCGGTAGTAGACGTTCGCATTGAACGTCTCGCCGGCGAGCAGGCGCGGGAAGAAATGCGAATCCGCTTCGAGCATCCGGCCGTAGGGGATGTTGCCGAGCGGGTGCCACTCGGGGATCATCGCCTCCGTCTCGCGCGGTTCGCCGCTGAAGCGATCGGCACGGTAGAAATGCACCTCGAAGCTCGGTTTGCCGCCTGCGAAGAAGGTGATGATAGCGACCTTCTTCGTATTCGCGCGATCAAGCTCGATGGCGAGCTCCTCGCGTGTCTCTCGGAGGGCGCAATCGAGCATCGTCAGGTCGACCGGCTCCCTTTTCCCGCCTGGGCCGTTTACGGTTCCCGCTCCGATCTCTGGGTCGCCCTGCTTGCGGCCGAGCAGGAGCTTCCCGTCGCGGATGGTGATGACTAGACTGGCTTGTTTCATAGGCTTCCTTCTCCCTTTTTAATAAGATTGCGCTCCTGGCCGTATGGTATCATTCCCCGCATATGAACAACAACGACAAAACCAATAAGTATTTCCTGCCGATCGCGGTCGTCGTCGCGGGGCTCTTTATCGCGGGCGCAGTGATCTGGAGCGGTTCGCACCCTGCCCAGGCGCCCGGCACGGCACCCTCAGGAGCTCCGCAAGCTGGCGCTGTGGACATCAAGAACGTGAAGACCGCCGGCGATCCGTATATCGGCCAAGCCGATGCGCCGGTTACCATCGCGGAATGGAGCGACTA
>JAJYHF010000040.1 GCA_021784875.1 bacterium | reverse complement strand
ACGCGCATTCCACCGAGCCCGACCGGCCGATTCCACATCGGCACGGCCCGCACTGCGCTCTTCAACTATCTCTTCGCGCGCCATAACGGAGGCCGCATCGTCTTCCGCAGCGAAGATACCGACCGCACGCGGAGCAAACGCGAATACGAAGACGAGATCGTCGAAGGACTTCACTGGCTCGGCATCGACTGGGACGAGTTCTCCCGCCAGAGCGAACACGCGCCGCGCCATCGCGAACTCCTGGAGAGACTCGTCGCAGAAGGGAAGGCATATGTCTCGCAGGAACCGGCAAAAGACGACCCGAGCCGCACGGTCGAAGTTGTCCGCCTCAAGAATCCGGGACGCGCGATCACCTTCACCGACCTCGTGCGCGGCGACATAACCTTCGACACGACCGAGCTCGGCGACTTCGTCATCGCGCGTTCGATCGATGATCCGCTCTATCATTTTGCCGTCGTTGTGGACGATATGGACGCCGGCGTGACCCATATCATCCGCGGCGAAGACCATATCAGCAACACGCCCCGCCAGATCCTCATTCAGGAAGCGCTCGGCGCATCCCGGCCTGCGTACGCGCACCTGCCGCTCATCCTCGACGAGAAGCGCGCGAAGCTCTCGAAGCGCAGCCCTTCCGGCGTCCCTCTTATAATGAATATGCGCGACGAAGGCATCCTGCCCGAAGCCATCGTGAACTATCTCGCACTCCTCGGCTGGAGTCCGGGCAGCGACCGCGAGGATTTCTCGCTTGCCGAGCTGGTCGAGGCGTTCACGCTCGACGGCGTCCAGAAGAGCGGCGCCATCTGGAACCGAGACAAACTCCTCTCGGTCAACCAGCGTTGGATGCGTAAGCTCTCGGATGAAGATTTCCTCTGGTGGCTCGGATTATTACATATCACAGGAGAAACTGATCGACAGCAGCTCCTAAGAATAATCCCTCTCCTCAAAGAACGCGCTAGAAGTGGAGAAGAGGCGAAAATTCTTTTAGAGGGCGAGCTGCAGTGTCTCTTTTCTGCTCCCGTGCTCAATCCGGCATCGTTGACTGCCAAAGAACCTGCCAACCGCCCCGGCCTCACCAAAACGGCCCTGGAGAGCCTCCTGAAGACCGTAAATGGCCTACCCGAGCGCTTTCCCGCTGAAGAGGTAAAAGAGGCTCTGATGCCCCTTGCCGACGCCGAGGAGGCAGAAGGGAAGGGAGGCAGGGGAGGTGTCCTCTGGCCCTTGCGTTATGCGCTTTCCGGTCAGGAACGCTCGCCTGACCCCTTTACCCTCATCGCCATCCTCGGGAAGGAAGAAGCTGCTGCTCGCATCGGGAAAGCGGTTGCTATACTGGAAGGATGAAGCGTTTCGGACCGTTCTTCTTCACTTTTACTTTCTTTTTTTCGTTATCTTTGTCTGCCATTCTCGGGACGCCGAGATTCGCGCGCGCCGACGCCGCCTCAGACCTGCAGGCGCAGATAGATGCGCACGCGCAGGAGATCAGCCAGCTCAACCAGCAGATCGCGCAGTATGAAGCAGCGATCCAGAAAGCGGACTCGGATAAGGCGACGCTCCAAGGTGCCATCAGTACGCTGAACCTGCAACAGAAGAAGGTCCAGACGCAAATTTCCGCGACTCAGAACCAAATCGCCGCGACCGAACTCGAGATAGAACAGCTCGGGACCGGCATCGCCAGCGCCCAAGCATCCATCGACGCTGATCAAGCAGCACTTGCGGAAGACATCCGCGGCATCCAAGAGGCCGATACGCAGCCGCTCGTGGCGGAGCTCGTCTCATCCAACACGCTCGCCGAGACTTGGAGCGATATCGACGCCGCGACGCAGATCCAGGGCGCCATCCGATCGAAGGTCGACGAGCTCGCCGCGCACAAGAGCGACCTCGTCGATACGCAAACGGCCACGAAGGAAAAACAGGCTGCGCTCACCGCGCAGAAGAACACGCTCACCGCGCAACAGACATCGCTCGCGCAGACGAAGCGGCAGAAGACGCGCCTCCTCGCCGAGACGAACGCGAACGAGGCGACCTACCAGAAGCTCCTCGCGAGCGCGAAGGCCGAGCTCGCGAGCTTCTCGACCTTCGCGGCGAACGCCGGCGGCGCCGGCCTTCTCCCGCACGAGACCTCCTGCGACACGTGGGGCTGCTATTACAACCAGCGCGATGTCGCCTGGGGAAACATGCCGCTCAACGGCACGCAGTATCTCTTGAAGAGCGACGGCTGCCTCGTCACCTCGATGGCGATGGTGATGACGCACTACGGCTATCGCGACGTGACGCCCGTGACCATCAACGCGGACCCGGGCAACTTCGCCGCCTACTATCCGGCGTATCTCCTCATGACCATCCACGTCGACGGAATGACCGTCACGCGCAAGGCAGCGTACATAAACGCGATGCTCAGCACCGGCAATCCGGTCATCGTCGGCATCTACGCCTACGGTGGCACGCACTATGTCGTCCTCACCAAGCGGAGCGGCGGCGGCTATCTCATGCGCGATCCGTACGTCCCGAACGGCAAGGACATCCCGTTCTCATCGCATTATTCGCTGAACAACATCTTCGGCGTCCGCCAAGTCGTCATCTCGTCATAATACGTCACTCCACAGCTTCTGTTTTCCACAGTGTCGCATCTGCCGAAACTGCCTTATGCGACAGTAATGCTATATTGTAGTCACTTATGACTCTCCGAAGTTCCAAAAAGGAACGGAAAAGGATTCCATGGAAACTTGAAGAGCTTGAGGCTGGGTTCAAGAGATTTTTTGAGACATACGGACATTATCCAACCGGCCCGGAAATCGACGCGTACGAATATCTGCCGAGCGCGCGATCCATCGAACGAAGCTTCGGAGGCGTCGTCGCACTCAGGAAGCAGCTCAGCCTCGGGGGCCAAGACGATTATCGGACCGGCGCACACAGTTCCAGGCGGGCAATTACGATCAATGATCGCGCCCATGCTATAGAGCGCGACGTATATGAATATCTTTGCGAACGGTTCGGAAAAGAATTCGTGCATCGCGAGTATTTCTTTACCGATGACGCCCGGACGCGAGCCGACTTCTTCATCTACGACCAAGGAGGCGGGTTCTGCGTGGACGTATTCTATCCGTCGGACCGACGGAACCTGACCGGCTGTCTCAACAATAAACTCGACAAGTATGCGAGTGAGCACATGCGACAATATCCGGTCATCTTTCTCCAGATGAATGAAAATCTCTCACAATCGCTTGTTGACGACCTCGTCGCAAAGAAAGAGAAGAAGCCGCAGAAGGGCCAGAAAGTGATCGGATGGGATTCTTTTACATCTTTCTGCACAACGCGAACGCCATTGAAGATTCGCAGGGGGTAGCCTCTAATGAATGATCTGATTGATCCTGACGGCTTTGCTCTATACTATATGTCGCATAACGTACCCGCGTCAAAGATATATTGTGCGACGTGCTGATATTTCCTGCGGGACCCGCTCCCCCTAAAAATCAGCCTATGCTTACGATCCTGGGTGTGCGGTTTTACTTGCCCATCGCGATTATGATGACGTGCACGAGACTGATGACGGTACTCATGAGTCCGGTCCAGAAGGCGTAGATTTGGAGCTTGCTGGCAGAGGACTGCTGGTGGCGCTTGGGATGATGGTGGCGGGTACCGTTCATACTTCCCTTAAACTATTAGTGCTAACAAGATACGTTCGCGAGAATGTACTCGTACGCCTCATCGACGGTATCGACGACCTTATAGAGCTCCAGGTCCTCCTTACTGATAGCGGCATGCTTCTTGTAAAGGACTTCTTCGAAGAACGTTATGAGCGGCTTCCAGTAGGAGGAATCGAAGAGGATGATCGGCATCTTCCGGGTCTTGCCAGTCTGGACGAGCGTCAAGATCTCGAAGAACTCATTCTGTGTCCCGAAGCCGCCCGGGAAGTAGATATATACCTCGGAGGCGTAAGTCAGCATCACTTTGCGCACGAAGAAATGGTCAAAGCCGAAGCGATCAGTGAGATACGGATTATAGATCTGCTCGTGCGGGAGATTGATATTAAGCCCGACAGAGGCGCCGCCCGCCTCGAACGCGCCCTTGTTGGCCGCTTGCATCACGCCGGCACTGCCGCCGGTGATGATGGCGAAGCCTTTCTTCGCGAGACGGCCTGCCAGATCGGTCGCATCCTTATAGACCTTGTCCTCGAACGAGGATCGCGCACTGCCGAAAAAAGTCGCGGCAAGCCCATAACGCCGGATAACGTCGAAGCCATCGACGAACTCCGACATTATCTTGAAGATTCTCCAGGATTCTATTGCGCGCGGTTTGCAGACGAGGAGCGGACGGTCCTCAGGCGCCGGCATCGAACGCTGCCCTTCATGCACAGTCCTAGCGAGCCGCTCTACAGTGACATCGTCATTCATATGGTTCTATTGTACCACCGCAACAGCTGTCAGAGACCGGGGCAGTTCGCGGCCGGTGTATAACCGGCCGCCGCGGCCGCGGCCGGAGAAGCGAACCACACCCTGTTCATCTCACTGATGCGATTTGCGGCCGCGCAAGAGGGTAGATAATACTTGCTGCCGTTCTTCGAGGCGACGACTTGCCCTGTTGCCCCCGTCGAAACTCCAGGCGGAGACTGGCTCATGTCCGCCGAAGGCTGAATCCCGCCGCCCGTATCCGCCTGCAGCCCCTCGATCTGCAGCGTGCTCCCCTGCCCTGCCGTATCTCGGCCAGCCGATAACCCGAGCCCGAAGCTCGCAGAAGACGCGAGAACCAGGATTGCGACTAGGAGAACATCCCTTGGAACTTTAACGACGAGGCTTTTGCATTTCTCGCGCGCTTCTGCTATAGTCATTGGGTAAGACTATACCACTATGGCACACACTAAAGCCGGCGGAACGACGAAAAACCTGCGCGATAGCAATCCGAAATATCTCGGCGTGAAGCTCGCTGACGGCGCGAAGGCGCGTCCGGGCATGGTGATCGTCCGCCAACGCGGCACCAAGATCGAGGCAGGCAAGAACGTGAAGGTCGGCAAGGATCACACGCTCTTCGCCGTCGCCGAAGGCACGGTCTCCTTCCGCACGCGCCGCAAGACGAACTTCGACGGCCGCACCGTCTCCAAGAAAGTCGCGGATGTGAACTAAACTAGGCGCTAGAAAGTTAGGCTTTAGGCACTAGCTTCTTGAAAGAGCAAAACAGGACGAGCTTTTGGCTCGTCCTGTTTTGCTAACGCCTAAAGCCTAATCAACTAGCTCTCGGCCTCGATCGTGATGGAGAACTTGCCGAATCCTTCGCCCGCAGCAACCGGGACGTCGAAGGTGCCGAGCTCCTTGAAGGGCTTCTCGATCCGGATCGCCTCCTCCGGCAGCTCCGCATGCGCCTGTTCCTTGATAGCGGCGAGGATCTCCGGCACGCCGACGGCGTCATAGAGGTGGCCTTTCTCGTTCGCCTTCGCCGTGATGACGATGCGCGCCTCGGCGAGCGTCTCGAGATTCTGAGTTATGAGCTGCGTCTGGACCTGGCGGTCGGACTCAGCCTTGGCCTTATGCACTGCGGCCGCCTTTTCCGCGGCAGGCGTCGCAAGGATGGCGAGCCGCTTCGGAATGAGGTGGTTGAGCGCGTGACCATCGGCCGTCTCTACGGCTTCATGCGCACGTCCGAGCCCCTTCACGTCTCTCTGCAATATGACTTTCATATGCGGCTACTGTAGCGCATCACTTCCCTGTCGTCAAAACTACCTGCCGACAGTCAGGAAGCGGACCGCGCGCGCGTACTGCGGGTCGCCGGCCGTATCGGCGGTGAAGGCAGGCGTCGAGGTCGCGATGCCCACCGTTATGTCCGGCGTGATGCCATTACCCATGATCCAGTGCCCGGCAGGCGTGATCCAACGAGCGATGGTCACCTTGAGCGCGCCATTGTCGATCGGGATGAGCGTCTGGACCGATCCTTTGCCGAATGACTTTTCGCCGATTATCTCCGCGGCATGATTGTCCTCTAGGGCGCCCGCGAGAATCTCGGAGGCGGAAGCAGAACCGCTGTCGACGAGTACAGCCGTCTTGGTACCCGCAGGCAAATCGTCGTAACCGTAGCTCGTCAGGACGTCGCTCGGCTGCTTGCCGTCGTAATCCTCGGTAACGACCGTGGCACCCTTCGGGAGGAAGTGGCTGGCAATGTCGACCGCCGCGTCCAGATAGCCGCCCGGGTTGCCGCGCAGGTCGACGACAAGCTTCGTACTGCCCGAGGCCTTGAACCGCGCGAGTGCAGCGTCGAAGAGGTCAGCGGAATTGCTCGTGAACTCGTAGAGCGCGATGTGGTAGACGCCGTTCTTCTGGTCGAGGCCGTCATCGGTCTCGGGGACCTGGATCGTCTCGCGCACGATCTTCACGTCGAGGGTCTTGCCGCCGCGCACGATGGTGAGGTCGACCGTCGTACCGACCGGGCCGCGGATCTCGTTCACTGCTTCATCGACCGCGACGCCGTCGGTCGACTTACCGTCGATGGCGACGATCTGGTCGCCTGTCTTGACACCTGCTTTCGCTGCTGGCGTACCCTTCAGAGGCGCGATGACGGTAAGGACACCATCCTTGATGTCGATCTCCATACCGACGCCTGCGAAACTACCCGAGATGTCCTCAGAGAACTGCTTCGCCTCCGTAGGCGGGAAGAAGACCGTGTACGGGTCGCCGTAGGAAGCCGCGAGGCCCTGGATCGCGCCGAAGACTTTGTCCTTCGTCGTCGGGAGCGTCGAGGACGCGTGCGTGATAACATAGTCCGACTCGAGCGCGTTCCACGCCTTCCAGAAATCCGTGAGGTCGGCGTTCTGGTCGGGCGTCGCGTTCAAGCCGTCGCCGATGAGCGGGATGCGCGAAATGACGTTCTCAGTCGCCGGGCCGCCCGCCCCGACAGTGACCCCGGCGCCGAATGCGACCGCCGCGACGAGCACGAACGCGACACCATACCCGACAATCTTCCGCCATCCTCCTCTTCTCTTCTTCGCCTCATCCATATCCGCGCAGTGTAGCATACTCTATTCTGATATCCGT
>JAJYHF010000018.1 GCA_021784875.1 bacterium | reverse complement strand
CTCCACGCGAATCGGGCGAGCACGGTGTTGCGCCGAGCGACCTTGAGGAGACCGAACAGGTTATCTGGGACAGGCTCGCAGAGCCGATGACGCGCGACGAGCTCCTGCGCGCGAGCGGCATCCCCGACGGCGAGGCGCTCACCGCCCTCGTCTAGCTTGAGCTGCGCGGCATCGCGAAAGAAGAATTCGGCGCATGGCATCGCGCATAAGCTATGGTCATTTATTCCTGGAACATGCTCTTCAGCAACGAGCGTCTCGACGGGGCGTTCGCCTTCATCCGCGACGCCGATTTCGATATCTTCTGCCTGCAGGAAGTGCCCGAGAAATTCCTCGAGCGGCTGAAGACCCTTCCCTACCACCTCGCCTCCCGCCACGAGCGGAAAATCCAGCTCAAAGGAAACGCGTCATCTAGTTTCGCCGTCATTCTTTCCAAGCACCCCATCGAGAAGCACTGGAGCATCTTTCTCCCGGGCCACCCTTCGCATTCATTACCGCTGCATACGCGACTATTCGTATACTTCACACCTCTTATGCTCTTCAGCGACGTGCGCGAAGCGGTCGGGTACGGCTTTGCCGACCTGGAACGCGGCGCGCTGTATGCGGATGTCGCGATCGGTGGTGCTTCGGTTCGCGTGTTCAACTTCCACCTTACGCTTACGCAACCCGCGTGGCGCATCGACGAATTCGCGAGCACGCTCGCCAAGCGCGACCAAGAAAAGCCGACGATCGTCTGCGGCGACTTCAACACCCTCGAGAAGCCGCACATCTCGATCCTCAACTGGCTCCTCGGCGGGCGCGTGAGCGACGCATTCCTCTGGCACCGCGAGCGGAGAATGATGGAGCGGCACTTCGTCGAGCACGAGCTCGTGAACCCTCTGCGTGGCTCGGTCACCCATCCGCTCTCCCGCTCGCAGCTCGACCACATCCTCGTCTCCGAGTCGTTCTCCATCAAAAACGCTTCCGTCATCAGAGACCGCCACGGCTCCGACCACCATCCCATCCGCGTTGAAGCCGAGTAAGGTCTGACCTTACTCACCAACGTCAGGCTTGACCATATATAGGTATGCGCGTTAAGAGTGGAGGAATGGCGGACAAACTGCTTATCGTCGAATCGCCCACCAAGGCGCGCACCATCGGCCAGTATCTCGGCCGGGGCTATGAAGTCCTCGCCTCGGTCGGCCATGTACGCGACCTGCCGAAGTCGAACAAGGACGCCGTCGATATCGAGGGCGGCTTCGTGCCGCGCTACGTCGTCCCCGCCGAGAAGCGCGAAGTGATCGAGAAGATAAAGCGCGCAGCGGCGAAGGCCGGCGAGATCTATCTCGCGACCGACCCCGACCGCGAAGGGGAGGCGATCGCCTGGCATATCGAACAGGTCGTCGGTCTGAAAGATCCGAAACGCGTCGTCTTCCACGAGATCACTAAGGGCGCGATCGAGGAGGCGCTCGCCCATCCGCGCGCGATCGACGAGCATCTGCGGGAGGCGCAGGAGGCGCGGCGCGTGCTCGACCGCATCGTCGGCTACGACCTCTCCGGTCTCATCTGGAAGAAGGTCCGCTACGGCCTCTCGGCCGGGCGCGTGCAGTCGCCGGCCTTACGGATCCTCGCCGAGCGCGAGCGCGAGATCAAGGCCTTCGTACCGGTCACCTATTTCGTCCTCGATGCCTTGTTCAAGGCGAAGGGTGGCGAGATTCCGATGACCTGCACCGAGAAGCCCGCGACGCGCGAGGAGGCGGAGCGGATCGTCCAGGAAGGTCGGAGCGCGAGCTGGAAGGTCGCCGACGTGACCGAGAAGGCGGAGGAGCGCAATCCGCGTCCGCCCTTCACCACCTCGACCCTGCAGCAAGCGGCTTCGACCCGGCTCGGCTTCGCTCCTTCGCGCACGATGCGCGCCGCGCAGAAACTCTATGAGGCCGGCCATATCACCTATATGCGCACCGACTCGGTGAACCTCGCGAAGGAGGCGGTCGCGAAGATGGCAGGCGTCGTCGAGCGCGAGTTCGGCAAGGACTACCTCCAAGTCCGAACCTACAAGACGACGAGCAAGAACGCTCAGGAGGCGCACGAAGCCATCCGCCCCACCGACCCGTCCCGCGAGCGCGCCGGCGCGACGCCGGACGAGACCCAGCTCTACGGGCTCGTCCGCACCCGCGCCCTTGCCTCGCAGATGGCGGCGGCGAAGGTGCTGCGCACGACCGTAGCCGCCGAAGCTTCCGCGGAGGCGGTGCCGCGCTTCAGCGCGAACGGCTCGCGTGTCATCTTCCCCGGCTGGCTCGCGCTCGATACGAAAGCGAGAGGAGAAGATGTCGAGCTACCGAAGCTCGCGGAGGGCGACTCGCTCACGCTCCTTTCTCTCGGCAGCGAGGAGAAACAGACGGAACCGCCGAACCGCTACACCGAAGCCGGCCTCATCAAGGAGCTCGAGAAGCGCGGCATCGGCCGTCCCTCGACCTATGCGAGCATCATGAAGACGATCCAGGATCGCGGCTATGTCGAGAAGACTGGTCGTACCCTCATGCCGACCGCGACCGGCATGGTCGTCTCGGGCTGGCTCGAGGAGCACTTCCCGGAGTATGTGAGCGACACCTTCACGGCCGAGATGGAGGACGAGCTCGATGAGATCGCGCGCGGCGAGCGCGGCTATCGCGAGACGCTCTCCGATTTCTATGGCCCGTTCGAGAAGGCCGTACACGCGAAGGACAAGCTCCCGAAGGCGACTGCGCTCGGCGACGCGCCCAAGGAGTTCCCCTGCCCCCTCTGCGGCGGCCCGATGGAATATAAGCTGGGGCGCAGCGGCGTCTTCATGAGCTGCAAGCGCTACCCGGAGTGCCTCGGCGCCCGAACTGAAGAAGGAGCGGAACTTAAAGGCGACGAGCCGATCGGCACACACCCGGAGACGGGCGCGCCTATTTATGTGAAGACCGGACGCTTCGGGCCGTATGTGGAAATGCCGCTTCCCAAAGAAACGACGACGAACGAGGAACCGAAACCGAAGAAGCGCGGAAAGAGCCGCCCGAAAGCTGCCGCAAAGCGCGCGAGCATCCCAAAAGGCGTCGATCCTTCGACCGTAACGCTCGCCGACGCAATCAAATATCTCTCGCTCCCGCGCGAGCTGGGGATCCATCCCGGCACCGGGCAACCGGTCGTCGCCTCCTCCGGACGCTTCGGGCCCTATGTCGGCTCGGGCGGCGAGTTCCGCTCCATCAAGAAGGGCGACCCTTACACCATCACCCTCGACGAAGCGCTCGCGCTCCTCGCCGAGCCGAAGAAGCCGCCGCGCGGGGTCGACATCGTGCGCGAGATCGGCGCGCATCCTTCGAGCGGCAAGGTGCTCGTCCTCTACAAGTCAAAGCAGGGTCTCTTCCTCAAGAAAGGCCTCCGCCGCATCTATCTCCCCGACACCGTCTCCGCCGATTCCCTCACTCCCGCCGAAGCGGCAGAGTATCTAAAATAATCGGATGATTGCAGGCGGGCTGTTTTTGTGATGAAATAGGGCCATTATGGCACGGACGGCACGGCCGCCCATCATCGCGGTGATGGGCCACATAGACCACGGCAAATCGTCGCTCCTGGACTACATCCGGAAGGCGAACGTCTGTGCGAGCGAGGCGGGCGGCATCACCCAGCATGTCTCCGCCTACGTCGCCGAACACGCCGGCCGACGGGTCACCTTCCTCGATACGCCCGGACACGAGGCGTTCCAGGCGCTCCGCGCTCGCGGCGCCCGCAGCGCGGATATCGCGATCCTCGTCGTCGCGGCCGACGAGGGCGTGATGCCCCAGACGCTCGACGCCCTCGCCTCGATCAAGGAAGCTCGCATCCCCTACATCGTCGCCATCACCAAGATCGACAAGAATAACGCCGATATCGAACGCGCCAAGACTTCCCTACTCGAACACGAGGTATTTCTCGAAGGTCTCGGTGGCGATATCGCCTACGCTCCCGTATCCTCGAAGACGGGCGAAGGTGTCGACGAGCTCCTCGATCTCGTCCTTCTCGCGGCCGACCTCGCCGATATCGCCGCCGACCCGGAAGCCGGCACGACCGGCTTCGTCCTCGAGTCGACTCAGGACCAGAAGCGCGGCAGCTCAGCGACGCTCGTCGTCCGGGATGGGACGCTTCATCTCGGCGGTTTCGTCGTCGCAGGTGACGCCTACGCGCCCGTCCGCTTCATCGAGGACTTCCTCGGCAAGCGGATCGAACAAGCAGATCCCTCAGAGCCGGTACGCATCTCGGGCTTCTCAAAGCTCCCGGCCGCTGGTTCCCTCTTCTCCGTCGTCGCGACCAAGAAGGAGGCGGAGGCGCTCGCGCGGGAGCATGCGACGGAGCATGCGAAGGTCGCCGAGCGCGGTATCATGGCTGAAGGCATCACCGAACTTCCGATCGTGATCAAGGCGGATGCTGCGGGCTCGGTGGACGCCATCGTTCACGAGCTCGCGAAAGTCACACACGAACGCGGCGTCGTGAGCGTCATCGCCTCAGGCGTCGGCAGCGTCTCTGAGAGCGATGTAAAGGTCGCGCACGCCGCAAGCGGTATCATCATCGCCTTCAATGTCGGAACAGACCTGATCGCCCGCGACCTCGCGGACCGCGACGGCGTCCCGATCCACACTTTCTCGATCATCTACGAGCTTTCCGAGAAGGTCGCCGAGCTCCTCTCGGAGCGTATACCGTCGATCGACGTCGAGCAGGAGCTCGGCCGAGCGAAGGTGCTCAAGCCCTTCTCCTCGAGCGCAAAGAAGCAGGTCCTCGGCGCACGCTACATCTCGGGAACGCTCGCCCTCGGCGCACGAGTCAAGGTCCTGCGTGGCGGCGGCGAAGAGGTCGCACGCGGCTCCATCACGAATCTCCAGCAGGCACGCGCGGACGTGAACGTCATCAAGACGGAGGGCGACTTCGGCATCGAGATCGAGTGCCGGACTCCCCTCGCCTACGGCGACGAGTTGGTCGCGTTCACCGTCGAGAAAGCATGACACCGGCCGATCGAGCGAGACACGAGAAGCGCGACAACCGCACGACGGCCATCATCGCGCATGAAGCCGCCCGTTTCATCGCCGACGAAGCGGGTTCCGATTCCCTCATCACCGTCACGCGCGCCGAGGTATCGGCTCATGGCGACCGCGTCGCCGTCTTCGTGAGCATCTTTCCTGAAGAGCAATCGGCGCGGGCGATCACGTTCCTCTCCCGCCAGCGCGAAGCATTTTCCGATCATTTGAAGGCGCATACGAGCCTCTCCCCGCTCCCGCGCGTCGATTTCCTCCTCGATCCGAATTTCCCGGGAACCGGCGTCGACCAGGGAGAGCCTATCAGGTAAGATAGAGGAACGGCCCGGTGGTGAAGTGGTAACACAGCGGTCTGCAAAACCGCGACGCGCGAGTTCGATTCTCGCCCGGGCCTCACAAAAGGTACACTCGTGTGAATAAGTGCACTCACTCCTATACCGAAAAGATATAATCGGTTCATGACACGCGATCGAACTTGGGCTCTTGATCAACTGCGCAGGGCTGTAAAGACGTCCACCAGCATGAGGCAAGTTATTGCAAAGTTGGGTCTTGTCCCCGCAGGAGGAAATTACGTTCAAATTTCCAAAGCCATTAATGATTACAAACTCAGCACGGCTCATTTCAAGGGGCAAGGTTGGAACAAGGGAATGAAAGTTTCAAAAGAACCGGTGTACAAATTGGAAGACTTGCTGGTTCAAGATAGCCATTATGGTTTGTACCGCTTGAAGCAACGCCTCTTTAAAGCAGGATTGAAGAAACCGGAGTGTGAAGAATGCGGCTGGGCTAAGACGAGCGATGATGGGCGGATACCGATCGAGTTAGACCATATAAATGGCAATCGATACGACAATCGCCTTGAGAATCTGCGGGTCCTTTGTCCGAATTGCCATAGCCTGAAGCCCACACATCGTGGTAAAAATAAGCGCAATGGTCGGGGTGGCGAAATTGGTAGACGCGCGACGCTTAAAACGTTGTAAGCCTCTGGCTTATGCGGGTTCGACTCCCGCCCCCGGCACTACAGGATCGTGAGCAGATGCGCGTATTTCGGATCCTCGCCGTGGAGGACGGTACGGTGCACCGCTTGAAGCCGGGCCGTAATCGGGCCTATAGCACCGCCATTCACCTGGCGCTTATCCACCTCGACGACCGGCGCGACGAAGGCCGACGTCCCCGAAGCGAACACCTCGTCGGCGACATAGAGCTCCGTGCGGTCGACCGCGCGCTCGACAGACGGGATCCCGAGGTCGCGCGCGAGCTCGAGCACGGTGCGGCGCGTGATACCCTCGAGGATATCGCTCGACGCGCCGGGCGTGACAAGCGTCCCGCCGCGCACGAGGAAGAGGTTCGCGGCCGAGAGCTCGCAGACATGGCCCGACGCGTCAAGGAAGATGCAGTCGTCATAGTCGCTGTCGAGCGCGTCCTGCTTGGCGAGGACCGAATTCACGTACGCACCGTTCACCTTCGCCCGCGCCGGGATCGCCGCATCGGGCACCCGCTGCCAGGCACTCGTCTTCAGTCGTGCTCCGCTCGAAGGGAGGATCGGTGCTGCCTCATAGGCGAAGAGACTGAGGGTAGTCGGCAGCCCGCGCGAGCGCGTACCCGCGACGAGCTCGGTCACATGCACGGTCGCACGGACGAAGACGTCCTCCTTCGGGTCATTGGCGGCTAGGAGCGACCGCACCGCGTCGATGAACTTCTTCTCCGTCCACCGCTCTTCGAACGTATCGATGCCGATCACGCGCGCCGAGTCGAGAAGCCGTTTGAAGTGGTCAGCAAGCCGGAAGGCCGCCAAACCGCCCTTCGTCGTGCAAACCGGGAAGACGGTATAGACAGAGAGGCCGTAGAGAACGGCCGAGCTCGCTACGTTGAGCGTCGCGTCGCGTGCCGGGATGATCGCCGAATCGAAGAACGCCCGATCATAGACTCGCGCCATGCTGGTGCGCCCACCTGGACTCGAACCAGGGACCTTCTCCTTAAGAGGGAGCAGCTCTACCGACTGAGCTATGGGCGCATTCCTTCCCTATCG
>JAJYHF010000032.1 GCA_021784875.1 bacterium | reverse complement strand
GCCAAAGGCCGAGCGCGCGCCGGCGTCATCGAGACGCCGCACGGCGCCATCCGCACGCCCGCGTTCTCCCCGGTCGGTACCAAAGCCGGCGTGAAGGGCGTCCTGCCGCGCGACCTGAAGAGCCTCGGTGTTGAGGTCGTCCTCGCGAACACCTACCATCTCTACCTCCAACCCGGCGAGCAAACCGTGAAGCAGGCGGGCGGCCTCGCGCCGTTCATGGGCTGGGAGGGACCGACCATCACCGATTCGGGTGGGTTCCAGGTGTTCTCGCTTGGTGCGGCGTTCGGCAAGACTATTTCGAAATTCACCAAAGGAGAAGTGACGGAAAAACAGGACCAAGTCGCCGTCTACGACGAGAGCGTCGCGAGCCAGCACGGCCAGCTCGCGGTGATCGATGATGAAGGCGTCACCTTCACGTCGCATCTCGACGGCTCGCTTCACCGCTTCACGCCCGAGCGATCGGTCGAGATCCAGCATGCGCTCGGCGCGGACATCTTCTTCGCCTTCGACGAATGCACTGCGCCGACCGAGCCCTATGAGTATCAGCGCGAGGCGATGGAGCGCACGCACCGCTGGGCCGAGCGCAGCTTGAAGGCGCATCGGCAGAATCTCGACGCGCGCGACAAGCAGGCGATCTTCGGTATCGTGCAGGGCGGTCGGCATGAGGATCTGCGGCGCGAATCGGCGCGTGCGATCGCTGAGATGGGGTTCGATGGCATCGGCATCGGCGGTTCCTTCTCGAAGGAGGACATGCGCGGTGCGCTCCAGGCGGCGGTGGGGGAGTTGCCCGATGAGCTGCCGCGGCACTTCCTCGGCATCGGCGAACCGGGCGACCTTCTCGAAGGCATCGCGAACGGGATGGACCTCTTCGACTGCGTCGCGCCGACGCGCCTCGGCCGCCACGGCTCTATCTATACGAAGCGCGGCATCGTCCATCTCACGAACGAAAAATATCGCAACGACTTCACCGTACTCTCCGAACTCGGCTTGAAGTCAGACTTCAATACGGATTCTAGAAGTCTGACTTCTGCCGAGTTCTCATTGGCATATGTCTCGCACCTCCTGCGCTCGGGCGAGATGCTCGGCCCAATCATCGCCTCGATGCATAACCTCGGCTTCATCCTCGACCTGGTCGCCGGCGCGCGCCAGTCCATCCTCGGCAACCGTTTCGACGCCTACCGCGCGGATTTTATAAGAAATTACTATGGCTGACTTCAAGCTCCATCTCCCATACCAGCCCGCCGGCGATCAGCCGCAGGCGATCAAGGCCCTTGAAGAAGGGTTGGGGCAGGGCGTGCGCCGCCAGACGCTCTTCGGCGCGACGGGGACGGGTAAGACCTTCACGATGGCGAACGTGATCGCGAAGGCCGACAAGCCGACGCTCGTCCTCGCGCACAACAAGACGCTCGCCGCCCAGCTCGCGCAGGAGTATCGCGAATTCTTCCCCAAGAACGCGGTGCACTATTTTGTTTCTTACTACGATTACTACCAGCCGGAAGCTTACATCGCGCACTCCGACACCTACATCGAGAAGGAGGCGATGATCAATGCTGAGATCGACCGTCTCCGCCACGCGGCAACGCAAGCCCTGCTCACGCGAAGGGATGTCATCATCGTCGCGTCCGTTTCCGCGATCTATGGTCTCGGCTCGCCGGAAGAATACGAGAAGGTGAATGTGAAGATACAGAAGGGCTCTGAAGGCGATCGCGCGAGCCTCATCCGCACGCTCGTCGGCATCTACTTCGAGCGGACGACCGCCGACCTTGAGCCAGGGCAGCTCCGGGCGGTCGGCAACGCGCTCGAGCTTATGCCCGTGAACGAACGGGTTATCTACCGTGTCATTTTTGATGAAAGTAAGGTCGCACACGTCGAGAAGCTCGACCCGATCTCGCGCGCGAAGCTTGGGGAACCGGAGAATGTCTTCATCTTTCCGGCCAAGCACTTCGTCACGAGCGAGGAGGAGCGCGAACGCGCGTTGGCCGACATCAAAGCAGAGCTCGACGAGCAGCTGGCAAGATTCAAGCGGGAGGAGAAACCCCTTGAGGCCGAACGCTTGAAGCGGCGGACGTTGAACGACATCGCGATGATCCGTGCGGTGGGTTACGTCAACGGCATCGAGAACTATTCGCGCCATTTCGACGGCCGCGCGCCGGGCGAGCCGCCCTACACGCTCCTCGACTATTTCAAGCGATGCGACCCCGACTTCCTCACCGTCATAGACGAGTCGCACGTCACCGTCCCGCAGCTCGGCGGCATGTACGCGGGAGACCGTTCCCGTAAGGATAATCTTGTCGAATACGGCTTCCGCCTCCCCTCGGCGCGCGACAATCGACCGCTCACCTTCGAAGAGTTCACTGAAAGGACGGGACAGACCATTTATACCAGTGCGACGCCCGGCCCCTACGAGCGGGGGCATTCCGATCAAGTCGTCGAACAGATCATTCGCCCGACCGGTCTCCTCGACCCGGAGCTCATCATTCGTCCCGTTTCTGAAGGAATGAGTAAGGTCAGACCTTACTCAGCAGCTGAGGAAGGTCTGACCTTACTCAAACCTGTGGCGTATCCCGGTCAGGTCGCGGATTTCATCGAGGAAGCGGAGAAGGTCATCAGAGGCGGCGGACGCGCGCTCGCGACCACGCTCACCAAGCAGATGGCCGAAGACCTCTCCGCGTTCTTGCGCGAGAAGGGCATCAAAGCCGAGTATCTCCACTCCGACGTGAAGACGATCGACCGTATCGAGATCCTCACCAAGTTTCGCAAAGGGGAGTTCGATATCCTCGTCGGCGTCAACCTCCTGCGCGAGGGGCTCGACCTGCCGGAGGTCGAGCTCGTCGGCATCCTCGACGCGGATAAGGAAGGGTTCCTCCGCTCCGAGACCTCGCTCATCCAGACGATCGGCCGCGCGGCGAGGAACGTCCAAGGCCGCGTCATCCTGTATGCCGACGTCATGACCGGATCGCTCGAAAAAGCTATTTCAGAAACGAACCGCCGCCGCGAGCTCCAGCTCGCCTACAACACGAAGCACGGCATCACGCCGAAGACCATTCAAAAAGAGATCAAGGACATCGCCGAAACGATGCGGAGCGAGCATCAGAAGACGGTGGAAGAGCTTCTCGCGCTCGACGAGCTTTCCTATAAGAAAGACCCGAAGGCGCTTATCGAGCAGAAGAGGGAAGAGATGGCCGAAGCGGTCGAGCGGCTCGACTTCGAGACCGCCGCTCTCATCCGCGACGAGATCTATAAGCTCGAAGGAGCCGGTCCGAAAAAGAAACCCCGCACCCGTAAGCCGCTGTCAGGGAAATAGGGATATGGTATAATCACTTCGTACCTGCCCCGCCACGGGCAGGATTTAAGCATGCAAAAGAAACCGAGCAAAAAAGAGGAACACGGGCACCATCACGGGAGCGATTGGCTCTCAGTGAGAGGTGCGCGCACGCATAATTTGAAGAATATCGACGTCGAGATGCCGCGCGGGGCCATGACGGTGATCACCGGCCTCTCGGGGAGCGGGAAGTCCTCGCTCGCGTTCGACACCATCTTCGCCGAAGGGCAGCGGCGCTACGTCGAGTCGCTCTCGGCCTATGCGCGGCAGTTCCTCAATCAGATGCCGAAGCCGGACGTCGACGAGATCACCGGCCTCTCGCCCGCCATCTCTATCGACCAGAAGAGCCGCTCGAACAATCCGCGCTCGACCGTCGCGACGGTGACCGAGATCTACGACTATTTGCGTGTGCTCTATGCGCGCGTCGGTCAGCCTTATTGCGTCAATCACGACGTCCCCATCACGCGTCTCTCGAAGGAGGAGATGATCAAGATGGTGTTCGCCCGCGTCGAGGCGAAACGGAAAGAATCGGGAACGCAGGTGATGGGCGTTGCGGTCGACAAGAGCGCGGTGACTGTCTATGCGCCGGTCGTTGTCGGCAGGAAGGGGGAGTATTACCAGCTCCTCTATGACCTCCTCGGCAAAGGCTTCGAGAAGGTCGTCATCGACGGCAAGCAACAGTCCTTGCGCGAGAAGGTGATCCTCGACCGCAACAAGCGGCACGACATCGACGCGGTCGTCGACTCGATTTATGTGAGCGAGTTCGCGCGCTCGACCCAGAACGCGCGCGAGCGGCTCTCCGAGGCGCTCGAGCTCGCGCTCAAGGAGGCCGACGGATTAGTGAAGATAAAGCATGCGGATGGCACGCTCGAGACACTCTCGTCGAAATTCATCTGTCCGGATGACGGATCGTCATTCCCCGAGGTGGAGCCGCGGCTCTTCTCCTTCAATTCGCCCTATGGCGCCTGCCCGGCCTGTAACGGGCTCGGGACCAAGTCGCTCTTCTCAGAGGAGCCCTGCCCGGTCTGCGAAGGGAAACGCCTGCGGCCGGAGGCGCTGCGGGTGTACTTGAAAGGCGATTCGGAGAAGTCGGACTTCAAGAATTCAAAGAAGTCTGACTTCTCCGAATCACCGCTCGGCAAGAACATCGTCGACTTCACCAGCATGTCCATCCGCGAGGCGAAGGACTTCGTCGACTCGCTCGAGCTCTCCGAGATGAAACGCGAAGTCGCCGCACCGATCCTGAAAGAGATCGGGAGCCGGCTCTCGTTCATGCTCGATGTCGGCCTCGACTACCTCACGCTCGATCGTTCGGCCGCTACGCTCTCGGGCGGGGAAGCGCAGCGCATCCGCCTCGCCTCGCAGCTCGGGAGCGGGCTCACGGGCGCCTTGTATGTCCTCGACGAGCCGACCATCGGCCTTCATCAGCGCGACAACGACCGCCTCATTAAGACGCTCCTCACCCTGAAGGAACTCGGCAACACCATCATCGTCGTCGAGCATGACGAGGACACCATCTACTCTGCCGACTACATCGTCGACGTGGGGCCTGGCGCGGGCGTGCACGGCGGTCATGTCGTCGTCTCGGGCTGGCTTGGCGACCTCCTTACCGCGAAGAAGAACGAGAGCGGTTCTTCGACACTCAGCTACCTTCGACAGGAGAAGGAGATTTCCGTTCCGGAAACGCGTCGTACCGCCGAACGCGGGTGGCTCAAGGTGCGCGGTGCGACGCTACACAATCTCGTGAACCAGAATATCGACATCCCGCTCGGGAAGCTCGTCGCCATCACCGGCGTCTCCGGCTCGGGGAAGTCGACCTTCCTTTACGACATCCTGCACCGGAATCTCGTCAAACGGACCAACGACCGGCTAAAGTCGTGGCGGAAGAAAGACGCTCAACTCGAGCATGTCGCGTCGCTCACCGGCAGCGAATATGCCGGCCGCGTCGTCCTCATCGATCAGTCGCCGATCGGCCGCACGCCGCGCAGCAACCCGGCCACCTACACCGGCGCGATGACCCACATCCGCGACCTCTTCGCCGCGACGAGCGAGGCTCGCGCCCGAGGCTGGAAGCCGGGTCGCTTCTCCTTCAACGTCCCCGGCGGGCGCTGCGAGGCTTGTCAGGGGAACGGCGTCGTCGCCGTCGAGATGCACTTCCTTCCGACGGTCTACGTCACCTGCGATGTCTGCGAAGGGAAACGATTCATGAAAGAAACTTTGGAAGTCACTTACCGCGGCAAGAATATCTACGAGGTCCTGCAGATGACGGTCGAGGAGGCGGAGCAGTTCTTCGCCGACATCCCGGCGATCCAAGAACGCCTCGCACAATTGAACGCGACCGGGCTCGAGTACCTCACCCTCGGCCAGAGCGCGACGACCCTCTCGGGCGGGGAAGCGCAGCGGGTCAAGATCGCGGCCGAGCTCTATCGCCCGACGACGATGAAGACCATCTACCTCCTCGACGAGCCCACCGTCGGCCTCCACTACGACGACGTGAAGAAGCTCATCGAGATCCTTCAGGAGCTCGTCGCGCGCGGCAACACGGTCGTCGTGATCGAGCACAACCTCGACGTCATCAAATCGGCCGACTATATCATCGACTTCGGTCCTGAGGGCGGCGCCGGCGGCGGCAAAGTCGTCGCGAAGGGCACGCCCGAAGAGGTCACCGCCTCCGGCACCTACACTGGCGACTATCTCGCCCGCGTGCTGAAACGCCATGCAAAGAAGCGATCTAAATAAGTTCGACCTGCCGGATCTGCCAGGGGTGTATCTGTTTAAGAAGGGGAGACAGGTGCTCTACGTCGGGAAGGCGACGAGCTTGCGCGACAGGGTGCGAAGCTATTTTGATGATGATCTCATAGCGACCAGAGGGCCGCGCATCGTGGACATGGTGACGCGCGCGGATCGCGTGAGCCACGAGACCGCGTCGACGGTCCTAGAGGCGCTCGTACGGGAGGCGGCACTCATCAAGAAGTATCAGCCGAAGGCGAATGTGGAAGGGAAGGACGACAAGACATTCCTCTACGTCGTCATCACGAGAGAGGAGTGGCCGCGCGTGCTCATAGTGCGCGGAAAAGATCTAGGAAAGTCGGACGTGCCCCTCTCGCACACGTTCGGCCCGTTCCCGAACGGCACGCAGCTGAAGGAGGCCTTGCGGCTCATCCGGAAGATCTTCCCGTTCTACGACACGCCGAAGCCCGTCACAACGAAGAGTGGACACCTGCACGCGAGAATCGAGTTCAACCGCCAGATCGGACAGTATCCGCACCTGCCCTTCGAAGCCTTGGCGAAGAAGGGGGCGCTCGATCAGAAAGCATATCGGCAGACCATCCGGCGGGTCGCGCTCCTTCTCAGCGGGCGTGTCACGGAACTGCGAAAGGCGCTCGAACGCGACATGAAGCAGGCGGCAGCGGAGGAGCGGTTCGAGGAAGCCGCAGAGCTACGACGCGAGCTTTTCGCGCTCGACCATGTCCAGGACGTCTCGCTTATTAAGAAGGAACGCGAGGAGGAACGCGCCGGCTTCGCCGGCGCGCGGATCGAAGCTTACGACACTGCTCACCTCGCAGGGAGAGACGCGATCGGCGTGATGGTCGCTGTCGTCGATGGCGTCCCGGAGAAGAAGGCGTACCGCACCTTCCGCATCAAAGGGGTTCAGAAGAATGACGACATCGCCTCGCTGCGCGAGGTGCTCGTGCGCCGGCTCGGTCATCCCGAGTGGCCGTTGCCGAACGTTATCGTCGTCGACGGCGGAAAGGCGCAGAAGAAGGCGACCGAGGCGGTGCTCGCCGAGGCGAGTCTCGCGATCCCGGTCGTGGCGGTGGTGAAGGATGAACGACACCGCCCGCGCGAGATTACCGGCGCGCGTGCCGCTCGTGCTTCCGAGGCCGACATCGTCCTCGCGAACAGCGAGTCGCACCGGTTCTCTTTGTCGCAGCATCGGAAAGCACGTTCTAGAAGTCTGAAGAAATAAACGCTTTCGCCCTCGCTGACCTGCTATACTTGGTCGCATGGCCTTTCCGGGGGATATCACGAAGAAGCTGAAGGGAAACTTCGGTGTCCGTATCGATCCGTGGCCGCTCCTCATCCTCGGTCTCGCGGCGCTCGCGGTCGCGTTCCTCTTCATGCCGCGCGGCGTCTCCTCGGCGACCGATCTTGCGCTCTTTCTCGCACCTGTCTGGCTGCCGTTTCTCCTTATCGGTGGCGCCTGGGAGCTCTGGGTTATCCTGAAGCGCTCTGAATTCATCGCGAAACAGAAATACGTTCTTCTTGAGATCAGGCCGCCGCGCAGCCTCGCCAAGACGCCGCTCGCGATGGAGGCTTTCTTCTCGGGCATCCATCACGGTCCGGGCGAGGGCACCTGGTACGCGAAATTTGTCCAAGGCAAGGTACGCCCTTGGTGGTCCTTGGAGATCGCTTCCTTGGAAGGGCAGGTTCATTTCTTCATCTGGACGCGAGAAGGATTTCGTCGCCTTGTCGAGGCGCAGCTCTATGCGCAGTATCCGGGCGTGCAGGTTGTCGAGGCACCGGACTATACGCGCCTGATCAGTGCGAAGCCGGAGGACTTCGTCATTTGGGGCTGCGATTTCAAACACGCTGAGGACGATCCGGTACCGATCAAGACCTACGTCGAGTACGGCCTCGACAAGGTGCAGAAGGAGTACGAGCAGGTCGACCCGCTCGCGAACCTCGTCGAGACGATGGGTTCCCTCGGGAAGGGTGAGTACCTCTGGCTCCAGTTCATCATCCGTACGCATAAAGGCGAGAAATACGCTAAGAAGAATGAAAAAGGGAAGGCTTATACCTGGAAAGACAAGGCCGATGAGCTGATTAAGAAGATTCGTGAGCAGACACGCGAACCATACAAGGATCCCGCGACGGGTAAGGAGGTGCCCGGCTTCCCGAACCCGACCAAGGGTCAGATGGAGAAGATTGCCGCCATCGAACGCAATGTCTCGAAACAGGCGTTCGACGTCGGCGCACGCGGCATCTATCTCGCACGGCCCGGTTCTTTCAACGCGAGCGTGATTACCGCCCTGACCGGCATCTTCCGCCACTTCTCCGCCGAAGGATGGAACGGGATCGGGCCGACGGGCGGAATGACGCAGTTCGACGATTACCCTTGGGAGACCGGCGTCGACAAGCGCAAGAACATCGTGCGCAACGACCTCGTCGAGGCCTTCCGTCGCCGCCAGTTCTTCCATGAGCCGGTCGATCAGGCGAAGGACGCGATGGTGATGAGCACTGAGGAGCTCGCGACGATCTTCCATGTCCCGTCGATGGCGATCGAGACGCCGAGTCTCAGCCGCATCGGCTCTGCCACCGCTGAGGCGCCGAGCAACCTGCCCGTCTAGTCGCATGCTGCGCCTGAAAGAGCTTTTTCCTTGGATCGCCGCGTGCCTGGTGGCGGCCGTGCTCATCGGCGGTTACTCGCTCGTCGCGCCGCCGCGCGATTTCCCGGCCGGCGAGAGCATCGTCGCCATCGCGCAAGGCGCTTCCGCGCCCGCAGTCGCAGAGCAGCTCGGTGAGGAGCGGGTCATAGCGCATCCCGCGCTCCTTCGCTTTCTCTTGCGCCTTGCGGGCGCGAGCGGCTGGATTCGGGCTGGTGTCTATCGCTTCGACGCGCCGGAGAACCTCTTCGCGGTCGCGTATCGGATAACGACCGGCGCGTACGGTCTGCCGCTTACGCGCGTCACCTTCATCGAGGGGGCGACCGTGCGGGCGATGGCCGGACAGGTCGCCGCAGCATTCCCGAGCGTCACAGAGAGCGACTTTGTCGCCGCCGCAGAGCCGTACCAAGGGTACCTCTTCCCGGATACCTACTTCTTTCCGCCTTCCGCGACCGCTGCCTCGATCGTCGAGGCGATGCGGGAGAATTTCGACGATAAGACTGCGTCGCTCTCGGACGGCATCGACGCATCGGGACACTCGCTCTCCGATATCGTCACGATGGCGTCAATCATCGAGAAAGAGGCGAAGACTCCCGCCGACCGCCGCCTCATCTCCGGTATCCTCTGGCATCGCCTCGCGCTCGGCATGCCGCTCCAGGTCGATGCCGCACCTGACACGTATCAGCACACGGGCCTCCCGCCCGCTCCCATCGCGAACCCTGGTCTCGACGCGCTTGAAGCGGCTATCCATCCAACCTCAAGTAATTATCTTTATTATCTCACCGGCCGCGACGGCCTTATGCACTACGCGACCACTTTTGCTAGCCACCAAGCCAACATAAGGCGGTACGGGCTGGCGACGAGCAAGTGAGGGATCCACGCAAGCCGGGCATGTACGGCGTGATGCTCGGTATTTTGATATCCTAAAAGCATGGAAGTTAAGGACGCAAAAGGGAAAAACATCTTCGTCGGGCTCTCAGGCGGGGTGGATTCCGCCGTGTCGGCCGCACTCCTTAAGCGGGCAGGGGCGCGAGTGACGGGCGTATTCATCAAGGGCTGGTACCCGCCCGGGATGCCCTGCACCTGGGCGGCGGATCGACGCGATGCGATGCGGGTTGCGGCGCGACTCAAGATTCCGTTCCGCACCTTCGACGCGAGCGTTGAATACAAGAAGGGCGTCATCGATTATCTTCTCGCCGAATACGCCGCTGGGCGGACGCCGAACCCTGACGTGATGTGCAACCGAGAGGTGAAGTTCGGCGCGTTCTACCGTTATGCGATGGAGCAGGGTGCGGATGCGCTCGCGACCGGACACTACCGCAGCGGAGCGAAGGACCAGAGCTATTTCCTCTGGGCGGTGCCGAAGGAGGCGCTCGATGCGACAATCTTCCCGGTAGGAGGAATGGAGAAGGAGAAAGTGCGTAAGCTCGCGAAGCGGTTCAAGCTGCCGGTCGCGGAGAAGCACGACAGTCAGGGGATCTGCTTCCTCGGCGACGTCTCGGTCGAAGAGTTCTTGAAGAGCGAGTTCGGCGAGGCACCGGGGCGGGCGCTCGACGAAGAGGGTCGCGAGGTGGGGGTGCACGATGGCGTGCTTCTCCACACGATCGGCGAGCGCGTCGCGCTCGCCGGTGCGACCCCAGGGCCATGGTATGTCCTCGCCAAGGATCTCAAGGCGAACACGCTCACAGTGGGGAAGGAGCGGGCTCGCGCCCCCGCACGCGCACGCCCGGAAATCGCCTTCGCGAGCGCGAACTGGCTCGGCGATCCTACACGTGCGGTCGAGGCGCAGTACCGTTATCGAGGCGCGCGCGTGCGGGGGCGCGTCGACGGCGCCCGGTTCGTGAGCGACGCTACGCTTCCTGAGATGCCTGCGCCCGGTCAGTCGCTCGTCTTCTATGATGATGGCGGCGGATTGCAGGGGGGTGGTATCATAACCGCATGAATCCCACGCGCACCATGCGTCTCTGGACTGCCGCCGCGATTATCATCTTTTTCCTCGTCATCGGCTTCATCCTTTCAGCGCCCAGTGCGCGTGATGGCGTGCTTCCTCCGTCGTCGTCTCCTCCTGTCGCGACGAGCACGCCCGTCGTCACTCTGCGGGATTCTTTTAAGAAAGGGACGCACACGATCAGTGGCTCGCTCGAGGCTCCGGACGCTTGCATGAGCGCGACCGCCGAAGCGAGCCTTACCGGTGCGTCGAGCTCGCCCGTCATCGCCGTGGCGATCGATATGCCTCCGGATTCCGGCATCTGTCTGCAGGAGCCGACGCCCGTGACCTTCTCGGCGGCGCTCGCTGCGCCAGCAGACGTGCCAATCGAGGTGACGGTAAACGGCGTCGCGGCAACCACCTCGACGAGCTCGGCGCAGACGATAACGCCATGACGACGTTCTCTCCTATCGTAGGCGGAACAGACGGGCTGGCCACCACAGCGCCGCCAATCATCATTAAGGCGGATGGTTCCCGCGAAGCCTTCGATTCTGCACGCCTCGTCACGTCGTTGCGACGGGCGGGAGCAGGAGAGCACACGGCGGCGCACATCGCGGATGCTGTCACCCGCACGATCACGCACGGCGCGCTCTCGAAAGAGATCTATCGCCGTGCCTTCACGCTCCTGCGCCAGCATGAGGGTCGGCCGGTCGCTGCGCGCTATGCGCTCCGCCGCGCGCTTCTCGAGCTCGGCCCTTCCGGGCACCCCTTCGAGGATTTCGTCTCGCGCCTTTACCGGAAGGAAGGGTGGCAGGTCGAGACGCGCAAGCTGATGCAGGGGAAGTGCGTTGTGCATGAGGTCGATTTTTATGCGTCGCACCCAGGGCAGAACGCTTATCTCGCTGCCGAGCTGAAATACCACAACGACCCCGGCTACAAGACCGACCTGAAAGTCGCGCTGTACGTCAAGAGCCGTTTTGACGATATCTTCTCCTGCAATCCTTCGAAGAGTTCGTGCCCGATCGATCGCGGCATTCTCGTGACAAACACCAAATTCACGTCCGAAGCGATCGCCTACGCCTCCTGCGCGGGCGTCGAGCTCCTGGGGTGGAGCTATCCGGCGGATAACAGTCTCTTCATGCGCATGGCGCGCGCGAAGGTGTACCCGATTACCGCGCTCACCGGTCTTTCGCGTGCCGAGAAGCGTCTCTCTATCGATGCGGGCGTCGTCACCGTAGATGAGGTCGTCCAGGATCGTCGCGTGCTCGAACCGCTCCACCTCTCGCCCGAGCGGGTGGGAGAGATCTTCGCCGAGGCAGAAGGCCTACTCGCGCTCCCTGAACCGGTATGACCGAGCGCTTCTCAATGAGTTCTTTCATCATCGGCGTCATACTCGGCGCTCTGCTCGCGGCCGCGTGGTTTTCCGGTTCCGGCGTGTCCCGCATCGCGCTATCGCCGGTCTTTTCTGCTGTTCCGTCATCGAGCGACGCTTCGAGCACGCCGCCCTCTGAGTCGGAGAGTGGTGCGGTCTCGGTCGCCGACCAGCCCTCCGGCGATTCGGTCGTCGTCGAGTCGGTGACGGTGCCGCCGCCGGGCGTCTGGGTCGCCGTGCGCGAGACGGACGGGACCGCTCTCGGGAACGTCCTCGGCGCGCTGCGTGTCGGCGGGCCCCGGAGCCAGGTTACCATTCCGCTCCTGCGCGGGACCGAACCTGGTCGCGCTTATGCGATAGAGCTCTACCGCGATGACAACGGTGACGGCGGTTTCGATCCGACCAAGAACAGCGTCTATATCGACTTCACGACCGGCGAACCCGTCATCGCACGCTTCGTAACGACGGATTGACCATGGCGGCGCCCAGTCATCGTTCCAGGACGTTCGATCCTGCCTCACCGGAGCCTTTCAAGCTGAGCCGATCGAAGCTCGACCTCTTCGTCGAGTGCCCGCGTTGCGCGTATCTCGATCTTCGGCTCGGCGTGAAGCGTCCCTCTGGCCCCTCCTTTACCCTTAACAACGCGGTCGACGAGCTCCTGAAGCGCGAGTTCGACGCGCACCGTGCTGCGGGGACGGCGCATCCGTTCATGGCACACTATGGCATCGACGCCGTACCGTTCGCTGACGAGCGGATGGACGAGTGGCGCGATGCGTTGCGGCGCGGCATCGCCTATCTTCACGAGCCGACGAACCTCATCCTGCGCGGCGGTATCGATGATGCCTGGGTGACGTCCGCAGGCGAGCTCATCATCGTCGACTACAAGGCGACGAGCAAGAAGGTCGGCCCCTCGACCGAGGATGACCTCTACGATGCCTACAAGCGCCAGATGGAGATCTACCAATGGCTCTTCCGCCGGAATGGCTTCGCCGTCTCGCCGACGGGCTACTTCGTCTACGTGAACGGCGACTCGGATGCGGAGGCTTTCGACGCGAAGCTCGAGTTCGACGTGAAGCTGATCCCGTACGCAGGTTCCGATGCTTGGGTCGAACCGGCACTCTACGACTTGAAGGCGATGCTCGTGAGCGACGAGATCCCGGCGATCGGGACCGCCTTCGGCGGCGGACCCTGCGACTTCTGTACCTATCGCGAAGCGGCCGGCAAAGCGCTCCAGGCCATCCATCATGCGCACAAGAAATGACTGGGCTTCATCGAAGTAATCAAGCCTGCGCTGTTTACTGCGGGCATGAGCAATGATGCGCTCGTTGAGTATTTGAAGGGGGTCGGCGCGATACGGACGAAGGAGGTGGAAGAAGCGTTCCGCGCGGTCGACCGGGCGCTCTTCGTGCCGGAAGAAGAGCGCGAGCTCGCCTATGAGGACACGGCGCTCCCTACGAGGGCGGGGCAGACGATCTCGCAGCCGACCGTCGTGGCGCGGTGCCTGGAATGGCTCGAGGTACGAGAGGGCGACCGCGTGCTCGATATCGGCAGTGGTTCGGGCTATACGACCGCGCTTCTCGCTCGGCTGGTTGGCGAGGAAGGAAGCATCATCGGCATCGAAATCGTTCCCGAGCTCGTCGCCTTCGGCCAAGAGAACCTCGCGAAGCTCGCGCCAAGAAACGCGCGCATCGAGCGGGCAGGGGAGGAACTTGGTATGCCGGGGGAAGTCTTCGACCGTATTCTCGTATCAGCAGCAGCTCGCGAGATTCCCGAAGTGCTCAAGCGGCAGCTCAAAGACGGTGGCCGCATGGTGATTCCCGTCGGCTCCGCCATCTGTGTCGTCTCCCGCGCGGGCGATGTCTTCTCACTGACCTGCCACGAGGGCTATATCTTCGTCCCGCTCGTGACGTGATATGCTCGCGGCATGGAAGTGAAGATCGACCCGTCCTGGAAGGAGCACCTCGCGAGCGAGTTCGAGCAACCCTACTTCGCCGAGCTCGTCTCGTTCGTGAAGGAAGAATACAAGAAGGGTGCGGTCTATCCGCCGCCTAAGGAGATCTTCCGGGCCTTCGACCTCTGCCCGTTCGGCAAGGTTAAGGTGGTCATCCTCGGCCAAGACCCTTACCACGGCGCGCGGCAGGCGAACGGCCTCGCCTTCGCCGTCGAGGACGGCGTCTCGGTGCCGCCTTCGCTCCAGAACATCTTCAAAGAGATCGAAAGTGATCTAGGGGTACCGCTCGCGCATCGCTCGGGCGACCTCACCCGCTGGGCGAAGCAAGGTGTCCTGCTCCTCAATGCGACGCTGACCGTCCGCGCGCGCTCCGCCGGCTCGCACCAAGGCCAGGGCTGGGAGCGCTTCACCGACGCGGCCATAGCCGCACTCTCGCGGGAGCGTGAGCATCTCGTCTTCATGCTCTGGGGCAATTATGCGAAGCAGAAAGGCGCGCACATCGACCGCACCAAGCACCTCGTCCTCGAGGCGGCGCACCCCTCGCCCTTCTCGGCCGCGTCCGGCTTCTTCGGCAGCAAGCATTTCAGCCAGGCGAACGCTTACCTCGCCGCCCACGGCGAAGCGCCCATTGACTGGTTGTAACGTTTGTGCTATCTTAAGTCCGGGTGCCACGAACATTCAAATGCCGCGAGAGGAGATCGGCACATCTCCGCGAATCTCGGGCAAAAAAGGAGGCAGCAGATGAAGAGAGTAGATATCATGTCTTTAGTACCGGGTGGAGCAGAAAGATCTGAAAGCTGTAGTTATCTCGAGTATGGGCTTTGGGGTGCTGGAGGAAAGGGAAAGGTAGTCCGATTGACGATTACCGCGAAAAATCTTTGCAATCGATTGATAAGTTACCCTGTGTTCCAACAGAAAATAATGGTCGATGGAATTGTCCAGCTCTTAGAGCGTCCTGGTATGTCGGCAGTCCTCTTCGCTGCGAGCGAAAAAGAAACGGTGCAGGTCGTCCGTCTGGAAGACGGAGACGGAGCCATCAACCTCCTTATCTCCCGGTAGTATCGGGATCCGCGCTCGCTTGAGGCTTGTCCTCTCGCGAGCGCGTTTCTTTTTACATATGGACTTTTACTGCTTCTTAAACCAGAGGTAGAGATCCTCCATCGCCTTGGCGCCGTCGCCGGCGGCGATGTTGTTCTGATGGTAGAGCTCGTCGGTGCAGTCGCCCGCCGCCCAGACGCCCGCGACCGCGGTGCGCTGCGTGCGCGCGTCGACGGGGATGTGCCCGGTCTGGTCGAGCTCGAGGAGCCCTTTCACGAGATCAGTGCTCGGGACGACGCCGATCTCGACGAAGACGCCCGCGACAGGGAGTTCATGGGTCTCGCCGGTGTTGATGTCCTTATAGACGAGGCCGGTGACGAACTGGCCGCCCTCCACAGCGACCGGTTCGACGGGCATGATGGTGCGCATGTTCGGATGTGCGAGAACCTTCTCGACGGTCTCCGGGTCGGCCTTGAATTCGCTCCGGCGGTGGAGGAGGGTGACGGACTTCGCGTAAGCGAGGAGCTGGGAGGCCGCATCGAAGCCGGCGTTGCCGCCGCCCACGACCGCGACGTCCTGGCCTGAGAAGACCGGCCCGTCGCAGGAGGCGCAGTAGGTGACGCCCTTGTGCTCGAAGCGGTCCGCGCCGGGGATATCGAGCTTGCGGTGTGCGGCGCCGGTGGCGATGAGTACGGCCTTGGCGGTGAGCGCCTTGCCCGACGTGGTGGTCGCGATGAATCCGTCGCCGCTCTTCGCGAGCGAGACGGCGCGCTCGCCGAGCGCGAGCGTGAGGGTCGAATCCTTCCCGCCGGTGTCGGCGACCGAATCGAGATGCGAGCGCATAGCCTTCCCGAGGTCGGCGCCACTGATCACGGGCGTGCCGACCCAGTTCTCGATGCGCGAGGAGACGGTCGATTGACCGCCGATCTCTTCAGCGACGAGGAGCGTCTTCAAGCGCTTGCGCGCCGCATAGATCCCTGCCGCGACGCCTGCCGGGCCGCCGCCGATAATGATCGCTTCATAGTCCGTTTGCATATGTATACCAGTGTATCGCACCCGCCTCGCTCCTGCCACCGCTCGTGTCGCAGGATAGGCGATTTATCCACACCGCCCTTGCGCCTGCGTGGGGGTCGCGTACAATAACGCGCACTATGAATGACACCACCAACCATGACGTCGTCTCGAAGGAGAAGTTCGATGAGATGATCAAAGAGCTCGAATATCTGAAGACGGTCCGTCGCACCGAGATCGCCAAGAACCTCGAATACGCCCGTGCGCTCGGTGACCTCTCGGAGAATGCCGAATACCAGGAGGCGCGCGACCTGCAGGCCGCGACCGAGGAGCGTATCAAGAAGCTCGAGGACCTCGTGAAGAATACGAAGATCCTCACCGACAACAAGAAGAAGGACGAGGTCAGCTTCGGCTCCAAGGTCTCGATCAAGAAGGAGGGGAGCGCGGAGGTGCACGAGTACACCATCGTCGGCAGCGAGGAGGCCGACATGCGCGTGAAGAAGCTCTCGCACGTCTCTCCGCTCGGCGCAGCACTCATGGGCAAGAAGAAGGGCGACACCTTCACCT
Source organism: bacterium (assembly GCA_021784875.1). Taxonomy (GTDB): domain Bacteria; phylum Patescibacteriota; class Minisyncoccia; order Phycocordibacterales; family Phycocordibacteraceae; genus C7867-001. Next base: position 15,552 of record JAJYHF010000032.1, on the reverse strand, counting down.
TCGATACCCCCGCCGGCCGCCAGACCTACACGATCGAGAAGGTGGCGTAGGTTTGTGCTACGATACGCCACATGCTGTGGGCCGATCGGATAGCGGGTGAGATAGTGAAGACGCGCAAGCCGCGCGACGGCAAGACGTTCCTCATCCGTGACGAGAAGACGATCTCGGGTCGGGTGCATGTCGGAAGCATGCGCGGTGTCGCCATTCACGGGCTCGTCGGCGAAGCACTCTCGGAGCAGGGCATCGCGAACGCGTATCGTTTCGAGATAAACGATTTCGATCCTTTCGATTCGATTCCGGGTTATCTCGACGCGGAAAAGTTCAAAGAGCATCTCGGGAAGCCGCTTTATGCCGTCCCGAGCCCGGAGCCTGGGTATGCTAACTTCGCCGAATACTATGGCGATGAGTTCATCGCCGTGCATAAGAAAGCCGGCTTCACTCCCGCTTATTACCGGCTCACTGAGCTCTATCGCTCAGGGAAGATGGATCCGCTTATCAGGACTGCGCTCGAGCGATCAGGCGACATTCGCCGCATCCTCAAGGAAGTTTCCGGAAGCGAGAAGGACGAGTCGTGGCTCCCGTTCTCGGCCATCTGCGAACAGTGCGGAAAGATAATGACGACGCGCTCCTACGACTTCGACGGCGAGATGGTCGGTTACACCTGCGACCGGTCTCCCGACGGTTCCGTTCCTTGCGGACATTCCGGTCGTGTCGCACCCTGGAAAGGGACAGGGAAGCTTTTCTGGAAGGCTGAGTGGGCGGCGAAATGGGTAGTGAACGGTGTCGACATCGAGGGAGGTGGCAAGGACCATTCGACCAAAGGCGGTTCGCGCGACGTGGCGAATCACATCGCACGCGAGGTCTTCGACTATGAACCGCCTTTCGACATTCCCTACGAATTCTTCCTCGTCGGCGGGAAGAAGATGTCCTCCTCGAAGGGGCAGGGCAGTTCTGCTAAGGATATGAGCGACCTCTTCCCGCCCCAGGTCTTCCGTCTTGCGCTCATCGGAAGGGAGATCAATCAGCAGATAGACGTCGACCCCTCCGGCGATTCGGTGCCGCGCCTCTACGATTGGTACGATGAGCTCGCTGAAGCGGTGCGCTCAGGCGCCGTCGACGACCATTCTCGCCTCTATACTTTCTGCCAGCTGCCCGAGGATCAGGCGACGCTGCCTCTGCCATGGCAGATGCGATTTCGCGAGGTCGCGTTCATCGTGCAGATGCCGCATCTCTCTTTGGAAAATGAAGCGGAACGAGCCAAAGGATCCACGATAACCCAGGAAGAAGTGTTGGCAGTAAACGGGCGCGCGCATTATGCGCGCCATTGGCTGGATACGTATGCGCCGGAAGAATTCCTGTACAAGGTACAGATGACACTACCGAAAGCAGACCTCACAGGCGCTCAGAAGAAAGCGCTCGGAGCGCTCGCGGATTTCATACAAGGCGACAAACGCTCAGGCGAAGACATTCACGCCCGTTTGCACGAGCTGAAAGAAGAAACGCCCATAGCGCCGAAAGAGCTCTTCCAGGCGATTTACCGCATCTTCCTCGGCCGCGACTCCGGTCCCAAAGCGGGTTGGTTCCTCGCCGGCCTTCCACACGATTTCGTTATCACGCGCCTCTCTGAAGCCGCACAGCAGCTCTAAAAGACTATCAGGGCATCGTCGTGAAGGTGGCGGGGAGCGTCACTGATACGTTGCCCGGCGGATCGATTGATTCGACGACATAATAATAGAGCGTGTTCGGCATGAGGTTGGAGAGGGTGACCGAATGGCTTATTGTCGGAGCTGATTCCGTGAGTACTGACCCGCTTATGACCGGTTCGGTCTTCGCGGCGCTCGTCTCAAACATGGAGATCGGGGTAGTGGCGTAGTGCACCTTCCCGATCGCGAGCTCGTTCGTCATCCAGGCTATGGTCGCGCTGGTCGATGCCGGTGTCGCGGTGACATTGCTTTCAGACGGCGCAGAGACGTCCGGTATGTCCCCTGCAGCGATAAGGGCGTTTATCTTCGCGAGCGTCAAGGGACCGACCTGTCCGACCGGCGGCAGGCCGTAGCCGATCTGGAACTGGTCGACGGCCGTCCGCGTGAGCGGGCCGTAATAGCCGCTCACGATGCCTTGCGGATAGATGAGCGGGTTGGTCGCGAGGAACTGCTGCAATCGCGTCACATTCGCGCCGGTCGAGCCGAGGGAGAGCTGGCTGCCGATCGGCGTGCGGTTGCTGACCTGCGCATGCGCCGGAGCATGGAACGCACCGATTATCGCGATGGCGAGCAAGGCTCCGATAAAGACGCCTTCGCGTTTGGTCATAGAAGTGATCATAATCATAAGAGGCGAGTGATGGCTGATAAAAGGGTGTGGCACTTACTTAATAGGCCTGGCGGGTTGTTCATCTAGGAACAAAGTATGGACTTTTGCCGTTAAATTTCGCTTAATCATCGGACGTGTGGATAACCGGTCCCAAGCGGTGGGGCAGAGTGGGATATAATGCCAAACATGGTTAGTGAAGTGGGGAGAAGGGATAATCCTCTCCGCTCGCAAGCCTCCTGCCATGTTCCTCGGAGAATACCTGCACACCCTCGACACGAAGAATCGAATCTCGATTCCGGCGAAGTTCCGGAAGGAGCTCGGTCGCGTCGTCGTCGTGACGCGCGGCCTCGATCATTGTCTGAACGTCTACTCGCGTAAGGCGTGGGAGGAGGAGGCGCGCGCCTATGCTGCCGACGTGAACGGCGGCGCGGCGCGGCGCGGTCTCGCGAGGCTTTTTCTCGCCGGGTCTGCCGAAGCCGAGGTCGACAAGGCGGGTCGCGTGCTCATCCCCGATTCTCTGAAGTCGTTTGCCTCGATCAAGGATAAGGCTGTCGTCGCCGGTGTTGCCGACCGGGTCGAGATCTGGGAAGAAGGTGCCTGGAAGCGGTACACGGCCGACATCGAACGCGATGCGGATTCTTTCGCCGAGAAGGTCGACCATTGATATGGAGGCTCGCCACGACAGTGTGCTTATGAGCGAAGTGCTTGAAGCGCTCGACGTGCAGTCGAGCGATACGGTCGTCGACGCGACGATCGGCGGGGCGGGGCACTTCAACGCGCTCCTCGCGCGTCTCGGCGAGGGCGGGGTCATCATCGGCATCGACGCCGATCCGGCGGCGGTCGAACGCGGTCGTGAAGCGTATGCGCAGGATCGCCGACCCGAGCGGCCGGTCGCGCATATCGTCAACGACAACTTCCGCAACCTTACCCGCATTCTCGCGCGTCTCGGTATCGGGCATATCGACAAGATCCTCTTCGACCTCGGTTGGAGCGGCTACCAGGTGGCGGCACCGCGCGGCTTCTCCTTCCAGAAGGACGAGCCGCTCCTCATGACCTATGGCGAGGGAGGGGAGACGGCGGCTGACATCGTCAACAGCTATCCCGAAGAGGCGCTCGCCGATATCCTCTACGCTTACGGCGAAGAACGGTTCGCGCGCGGTATAGCGCGGGCGATCGTCGAGGTGCGCGCGAAGGAGCGCATCCTCACGACCGGCGCCTTGGTCGCTGCGGTGCTCGCAGGTACGCCCGCGTGGTATCACCGACGCAAGACCCATCCGGCGACCAAGACCTTCCAAGCGCTCCGTATCGCGACTAATGACGAGTTCGGCGCCTTGCGCGAAGGGCTCGCGGCTGCGCTTGCGGCGCTTGCCGAAGACGGCCGTCTGGCAGTCATCTCGTTCCATAGCGCCGAGGACCGCATCGTGAAGCATATCCTGCGCGATGCGGCTCCTGGCGGTCGGCTGCAGAAGCCGATCATGCCTTCTCGCGTCGAGGTGCTCGCGAACCGCCGTGCCCGGAGTGCGAAACTCCGCATCTTTTCTTATGCGTAACAACCGCTTCCATCTCCCTTGGTCTCCTGTCGCGGTCCTTTCTGGCACGGTCGGCATCCTCGCGGTCGTCTATATCGCGCTTATCGCCGTCGTCATGAGCTATGCCGCGCTTACGATCAGCTTCTCGCAGTCGGTCCGGGACGACGATTCGGCGGTAGCTACGCTCGAAGGACAGTACCTCGCTGCCGTCGCGCGCATCACGGCGACTGATTATTCCGTAGAGGGCTACGCCGCTCCTGTCGCGACGGTCTACGTACCGTCGACGAGCGCGACCGCCCTGCGTTAGCGAACCGTATGCGCGCACAGTTCCGAGGTCGTATCCGTCTTGTACTCGGGGCCATCGCCCTTATCACGTTCCTCATCGTCGCCCGCCTCTATTTCGTCGAGGTCGTACACGGCCAGGATTATGCGTTGAAGGCTGACAAGCAGTTCGCCTCGAGCGGGAGCGGTCTTTTCGACCGTGGCTCGATCTACTTCACGCAGAAGGATGGGACGCTCATCAGCGCGGCAACGCTCGCGACCGGATTCCTCGTCGCGATCAACCCGCAGACGCTCAAGGACCCTGAGGCGGCGTATGCCGCGATCGCGCGCGTCGCTTCCTCGACGGACTTGATCTCGCATGACGCGTTCCTCGCGGCGGCTGCCAAGAAGAGCCTGGTGTATGTCGAGGTCGCGCATCATCTCGATGACGTCGACGGACAGGCGCTCGCCGCACTTGCAGTCCCGGGCGTGCAGGTCTTGCGCGAGCGTTGGCGATTGTACCCAGGCGGCGATCTCGCTGCCCAGTCGATCGGTATCGTTTCCTATGGGTCCGGCGACACGCTTACCGGCCAGACCGGTCTCGAAGCCAGCTATGACAACACGCTCTCGCGTTCAGGCGACGGCCTGTATAAGAATTTCTTCGCGGAAATCTTTTCCAATGTCGGGAATCTTCTCGTCTCGCCGCAGGACGCGCACGAAGGCGATGTCGTGACCACGATCGAGCCAGAGGTTGAGACGCGGCTTATGGACGACCTTGAGCGGGCTGCGAAGCGATATTCGAGCCAGGAGACCGGAGGTATCATCATGGACCCGAAAACGGGCGCGATCATCGCGCTCGGGAGTTATCCGTCATTCGATCCGAATGACCTCGCCTCGATCGACCCGTCGCTCTTGCGCAACCCGCTCGTCGAGAACGTGTACGAGTTCGGCAGCATCATGAAGCCGCTCACCATGGCGGCCGGCCTCGACGCAGACGCCGTCACACCAGATTCCACATACGATGATACCGGCTGCATCACGGTCAATACCGCGCGGATCTGCAACTACGATTTCAAGCCGCGCGGTACGACCGACATGACACAAGTCATCGAGCATTCGCTCAACGTCGGCGCGTCCTGGGTCGCGACGAAGCTCGGCCAGCCGCTTTTCCGTAAGTATTTCGAAAGCTACTTCGGCAACCTGACCGGCATCGACCTTCCGGACGAGCAGCGGGGACTCATCAGCAATCTCGACACCACGCAGCAGGTGAATTTCGACAACATGTCGTTCGGGCAAGGTATCGCGGTCACGCCGGTCGCGATGCTGCGCGCCCTGGCGGCAGTCGCTAATGGCGGCATCATGGAGACGCCGCATCTCGTATCGGGTATTAAGCTCGATTCCGGCGTGACGCGCACGCTCGATTGGCCGAATGCCGGGCAGGTATTCTCAGCGGATACCGCCCGTGAGGTGACGAAAATGCTCGTTACGGTCTACCCGAACGATGCGAAGCTCGTCATCGACTCTGATCCGTCGGCCCAATACGCGGATGTCCCGGTCGCGGCGAAGACCGGAACCGCGCAGGTCGAGAGGCCCGGCGGCGGCTACTACTCGGACGTCTATTTCCATTCGTTCTTCGGGTTCTTCCCGGCATATGCGCCACGCTTCGTGATACTCCTCTTCACGAATCGGCCGCAGGGAGTCACCTACGCGTCGGAGACGTTGACTCCCACGTTCATGGATCTTACGAACTTCCTCATTGATTACTACAATATTCCGCCCGACCCTGCAGACGTGCTCCCGCTGCCGGCGCGCGTGCCGGAATAGCGCTTCGCGCCGGTGCGCGGTAACATCTTCCTATGGCTATGCTCAAGCGTATCGTCAAATCATTCGCCGCCGCGTTTCTCGGCTTCTTCGCCTATGCGATCATCCGCCGCTACCGTCCGAAGGTCGTGATGGTGAGCGGATCGGTAGGGAAGACGTCGACCAAGGACGCTGCCGCCGCCGCGCTTGCGCCGCGCTTCTTCGTGCGCAAGAGCGAGAAGAATTTCAACACCGAATTCGGCGTCCCTTACGCGATTTTTGGCGTGAAGAAGGATCCGGGACGTAACCTATTTGCCTGGACTGGCATCGCTAAAAGCGTGCTCGCGCTCCTCTTGTTGCCGAATCATTTCCCGAACCTGCTCGTGCTCGAGGTGGGAGCGGAGGAGCCGGGCGACCTCGCGCGCATCCTGCGCATCGTGACGCCCGACGCGGTCGTGATCACCCGCCTGCCGGAGATACCGGTACACGTCGAGGCCTACGCCTCGCCTGAGGCGGTGCGCGAAGAGGAGTTCTCGCCAGCGTACGCGCTCCCTGCCGGAGCGCCGCTCATCGTCTGCGCCGACGACCTTTATGCACTCGAAGCGGCGCGTGGCACGTCGGCGCGAGTCATGACCTACGGCGTGAGTAAGGACGCGAATATACGGGTCAGCGCGATCGATTTCTATGAGGAAGAGGAGAAGGTTGCGGGGATGCACGCGATCGTCTCGGAGGGTGGCGCGCAGGAGGAGTTGGTCGTAAGAGGTTCGCTTGGGAAGACGCAAATCCTGCCGGCCGCGGCTGCTCTCGCCCTTGCGGCTGCCTTCAGCATCCCGACCGGCGAGGCACTCGCCGCGCTCGCGGCCTACGAGCCGCCGCCCGGCCGGAGCCGCCTCTTCTCCGGCAGAAACGGTTCAGTCATCATCGACGATTCCTATAATTCGTCGCCCGCCGCCGTCGAGGAAGCGCTCGCGACGCTCGCGGCCTTCCCGCGCGCCGGGAGGCGTATCGCCGTTCTCGGCGACATGCTCGAGCTCGGGCGCTATTCGGTGGCGGAGCATGAACGCATCGGCGCGCTCGCGGGCGAGGCGGCCAATCTCGTCGTCGCGGTTGGCATCCGCGCGAAGGCTTTCGTCTTGGCCGCGGGCGAGGTCGAGACCATGCATTTCGACGACTCGTTCGCTGCCGCGGCAGCGCTCCCCGCGCTTGTCCGCGCGGGCGACGTCATCTTGGTGAAAGGCTCCCAGTCGATCCGTACCGAACGCATCGTCCGGGCTCTCCTCGCCGACCTTGATGACGCCTCTCGTCTCGTCCGCCAGGAGAAGAGATGGAAGCGGAAGGCATGACGGCCGGGTGATATACTCGCCGCATGGCAGACGAAAAGAAATACGTTCGCGGAGGATTCGGCGTCATCTTGGAGAAGGATGGAAAAGTGTTGCTCGGCTTACGGCATCCCGACCCAGACAAGGCCGATTCGTCGTTTCGGAGCGCGGGGGAATGGACGCTCCCGGGCGGGAAGCTCGACTGGGGAGAAGAGTTCGAAGAAGGCGCTTTGCGCGAAGTTGAGGAAGAGACCGGCATCCGCATCAAGGATCCCGAGGTCATCTCGGTGCACAACTGCAAGAACGCTCACGCACATTTCGTGACCGTCGGGCTTATCGCACATGCGTGGGAGGGCGAAGCGAGCGTTCGGGAGCCGGACGAGATCGTCGAATGGCGATGGTTCGATTTACATAATCTTCCGACCCCGCTCTATTTCCCGACCCGCGAAGTGCTTGAGAATCACGCCCAAAAGAAATTCTACATCCGCCGACGGTAGCGCCATTCGTGCCAGGTGAGGGCAACGACGACCATATCGACTATGGTGATCGCGACGAGCCAGATCGAGGCGTTAAAGACGAAGAGGTACGCCTGATAGAGGATAAAGAGCGTGAAGACGACGAGAGCGACCGGATAGTACCAGAGCTTGCCGCGCAGGAGACCGATGACGAGCCAGAGCTTCACGGCACCGTGGCCGATCAGGTAGAAAGCGGCAAAATGCTGTTCGCCGATCGAGAAGTTCTGCGCCGCCTGGAGAAGGTAATGGGCGATGACGTCGTGCGGATCCTCGGCGAGCTCGCCGCGCGTGACGAGGGTCGCGAGCGTGACGAGGAACTGCTTGGATACGAAAAAAGCGAGCAGCCCCCCGGCCACCTCCACGAGCGCATCCACGCCTTTCAAGATGAGGCTTATGTCGAACACGAGGCGGATATCTTTTTCTTTCATATACCCGGTATCATGAGTGCGTTTGAATGAAAACATCGTTACCGCAACGATATCAGATTCAAAGCTCTTCGAGATCGAGCCGATTGCTGAGTCATGTTATGCGTTGTGGACATGAGTGGTTGCGGATAGAAGAATCAGGTATCCTTATAAGCATGCGTCCTCATGTGTCGCAAAAAGCATTTTATACCAGGTTTTCCCTTGCGCTGCTTATCTTTGTGGGAAGTATATTCGCCTTCGCACATATCGCCAACGCGTCATCAGGGTGGACTTTGATACAGAATTCCACCTCTACTCCAACATGCGCTGATTCCACGCATTGCTCCGTAACCGTGCCGGCACCGGGAGACGGGGATCTCCTGGTGCTGGCGGTTTCGGGAGAGAGTGTCTCGTCGTCGGTCATTTCCAGCGTAACCGGGGGTAGTAATTGGGTTTTGCCGGCCACTTCTGGATGTTTTGGGTGGTATGGATCGAGCAGCGGTTATTCAACGCAATGCGCTTACACGTTGAGCAGCGCCAGTACGACTACAACGATCAGTTGGACTTTTGCTTCGGCGCAGTGGCACGTGGCAGCCAATGTCTTGGAGTACGCGAGTACAAACGGACCCATTACGTTTGATACCGCCGGCGAACGAGGGGATAATTCATTCAGCGTAAATCATAACGGAGTCGGGCTGTCTCTGAATGGCACGAATGATCTGATCTTGCAGCTGATGGATGTTTCTAATGCTACAACTACCGCTATTAGCGGTGCCTATTCTGACCCTTTTAATTGTATTTTTTCCGATATAGGTATTACGAGTCAATTGTGCGTAGGCGGCAGCCTCAATACATATGACGGAACCGCCCCAGTCTGGTCAACGGCGAGCAGTAAGGCGGCGTTAGCAGCCATTGCATTTAAAGACGCCTCTCTTCCCATCATCTCTTCTTTTTCTGCCACTCCGAGTTCGATACAGCCTGGTGCTACTTCAACTTTGGCCTGGAATATAATCGGGACGCCGACTTCGGTAAGTGTCGATAACGGTATAGGCAGCCAATCTACCGCTACATCGAGTTCTGTCGTAATTGGTCCGGCAGTCACAACAACCTACACGCTTTCAGTGGCTAATTCATATGGAACAACTACCGCTTCAACAACAGTCAGTGTTGGCGCTCCTACAGCACCGCAATCACTTGCGGCGGCTTTCGGCAACACGCAAGTTTCGCTCTCTTGGATCGCTCCAACCACGGATAACGGTTCGGCAATTACCAATTATCTTATTTACGATCGCCAAACGGGATCCCAAACATTTTCTTTGGCTACCACAATAAGTCCCACGCAAACAAATGCAATAATAACCAGCCTTACAAACGGTCAAGGCTATGATTTTGAAGTCGTTGCTCGAAATGCCAATGGGGATTCGCTTTCTTCTAATGTCGTTTCCACCACTCCTTGTGCCGTTCCTGGTGCCCCGACAAACGTTGCTGCTATGGCTTCCGGTTATGATTCGGCTGTTATTTCTTTTTCCATTCCTTCATCAAATGGTTCGGCAATCACTAAATATACAGTCACCTCTAGTCCTGACAATATAACAGCTACTAGCACGGGGAATAACATCACTGTCGGCGGTCTGGCTAGTGGTACAAGTTATACTTTTTCTGTTGTTGCCACTAACATAGCCGGAAATTCGGCCGCGTCCGTTTCTTCAAACGGGACAGTTCCGGTAACTACGCATAATTCTCCGATTCTTAATTTCTCCGACATCACGTCCGGTCCCAAAACCGGATTGGGCGACGGAAAGGGGAGCGGAGCAATTGTTACAATTTGGGGAGACAACCTCGGAGCGTCACAAGGAACATCAGATGTTTATATAAAAGACTCGGCCGGGAATACATATCCCGCGACCTACATTTATTATTGGAAAAATGCTGACGGGCAATTACCAGGGGGTCCGGCCGTTCTTTATAATAATTATCAAAAGATGCAGGAGATCGCTTTTTCCATTCCAGCGCAGGCTGCCGATGGAGCGGCGAAGATTTATGTGGCGGTGAACGGCGTCAATTCGAATGTCCTGCCTTTTACTATAAAATCCGGTTCAATCTATTTCATAGCTTCTTCCGGAAGCGACACGACGGGTGATGGCTCTTGGTCTGCGCCGTGGGCTACGGTGTCCCATATGGACGGGACCAGGAGCTGCCTCGTTTCTCCCGGCGACATCGTTTATCTAGAGAATGGCGTGACGGCTACTAATTTTTCCATTTATCATTGCAGCGGTTCGAGCGGTGATAATATATCGGCGGTCGCGTACCCGGATTCCAGAGTCACTTTTTATGGACTGTCGAACGGTCAGGCGGCGGTAGCGAATTATAATAGTGCTTCTAATTTCTGGAATTTTTCCAAAATAACTGCCATTGCCGATCAGACCGGCTTCAATTCATTTCAAGCGGCGCGTTATGTCGGTAATGAGATAACCGACCAGACTTGCGCAACCGGAGAAAGCGGCGCAATAGCCGGAAGTGATAATTATAATTCTTCAGTTGACGTCATAAGCAATATAAAAGCTTTGGGAAATTACATACATGATTGGGGTTGTGATTCCACCTCGAAATTGGAGCATGACTTTTATTTGAGTAATCGAGGCGGGAGCATAAGAGGAGGCTATGAGTTGGGTTGGAATTATCTAGCCAACAACAAAGCGGAGCATGCGCTCCATTTGTATGATGAAGGAGTATGTGGCGACTACAGCAGCCCAATACTGATGCATGACAATGTCGTCGTAAATCAACGCGGCACGGCTGTTGATGTGGGCAGCGGGGGGACCACCTCGAGCGTTTGCTATTCGATGCCCGTCAAGATTTATAATAATTTATTCGTAAACGTGGGGCAGGGGCCGGCCATGGTGGACGGCACCGTTTGGTGTTCGTTCGCGGCTTTTCATGGCGTTAATAATTATGCTCAGATACAATTTTATAACAATACGGTTTATGGCTGGGGGGATCAGACCGCTTATGACGCTGGACAATGCGCGATCACTTACGGTTTTTGGACCGGCAACGGAACTACAACAACCGGAGATCTATTTAGCGGGGGAGGTGCCGGGAGTGGTTCGATAGATTTCAGAAATAACATCATATACGCGACTCAAAACCCCACTGACTTTCCTTATTTTGGGGGAAGCTATAATCCTGGTACGGCTGCGAACGACTTATGGTATAACGCCGGGACTCCACCGGCTTGGGAATCAAGTCCGGTTAACTCCGATCCGCTTTTTTCCAATCCAAGCGCAAATAATTTTACCCTCCAATCGACCAGTCCTGCCGTCAATTCAGGAACCTCCACAGTGAGCTCTCTAATCACAACCGACATCAACGGCCTCTATCGTCCGCAAAATTTTTGGGATATGGGGGCATATAAATATACGCATTCGTATTATTTGTCGTCATCGGGGAGCGATTTAAATTCAGGCTACAGTGCTTCGACGCCCTGGAAAAACCTGAGCAAGGCGATTCTTTCTCCCGACGTGGTTTATGCGACTACCGGAACCGCCACTTCGACTGAGCAAATCACATTCAATAACAAGGTCCAAATAACACTTGGAAGCGGAGCAGTAGTTACTGTTCCTTCCAATACGACCATGTCCGCCACCGCGACCATCGACTTCAGCCAGATGGATGCTACTTCAACCGTGTCCACATCAAACATTCCATCCGGCTATGTCTCCTTGGGCGCAGTGTCGTTCGGTGACCCGACCCACTCTTTAGCTTCTAATAACCTCGTTACTATCCAAATCCCAATAAGTTCTTCTTATAACGGCCAGACCCTCACCATTCTTCGTGAAGAACCAGGCAGTTCTTCTTGGACCAATACCGGAACCACGTGCACTGTTGCTAGCGGAGTCTGCCAATTTACTACCCAAACATTTTCTCAATTTTCCGCTTCTTCCGCTACGGTAGACACCATCCCCCCAGTTCTCTCTGGCGGCTCCCCATCAAGCTCTCTCTCATCTGGCACCACCCAAACCACTCTTTCGGTAACTACCAATGAAAACGCTACCTGCAGATATTCTACAACGGCGAATACCAGCTATTCCTCAATGACCGATACTTTTACAACTACGGGGACAACATCGCACTCCACCACAATAATTGGACTTTCAGATGGAAATTCATATACCTATTACGTCCGTTGTCAAGATTCCTCAGGCAATGCCAACACAACGGACTATGCAATAAGTTTCTCGATAGCGTCTGCCTCATCCGGAGGAGGCGGTGGGGGAGGTGGTTCGATAATCGTTTCGAGCGGCGGCGGGGGAGGGGGCGGTGCCGTCTCGGTGCCCACAGCTTCGGCCGTTCCCGCAAGCAGCAACAGCGTCGCTACCACAACCGACACGGTGACCGCTGCCGTCGTGCCGACCGGCACTTCCTCCAGCCTCACTAGCAACCAGATCAACGCCATTCTCTTCCTTCTCACCTCTTTTGGCGCTGATCAGAATACCATCAACAGTGTTCACGCCGCCCTTCTAGATCGACCTTCTTCCACCCAAACCGCTCCTTCGACGGCTTCCGTTCCGATCTTTACGGCTAACCTCGCCTTCCATGCTAACCTCCCGGAGGTTAAGGAGCTTCAGCAGTTCCTTAACACGCACGGCTTCACCGTCTCCCGAACCGGCCCCGGTTCTCTCGGAAACGAAACCGACTACTTCGGCCCCGCCACCTATCGCGCTCTCGTGCGCTTCCAGGCCGCTCATGGCCTCCCGGCGACCGGATACTTCGGGCCGATGACACGAAGATTGGTGAAAGGAATGCTTTAACTAAAACGCAAGGAAAGAATCGCCGTGTGTCCCTCCGTGCTGATTGTGACCTTACCGGGATTCGAACCCGGGTTCCATCCGTGAGAGGGATGTGTCCTAGACCCCTAGACGATAAGGCCTCATCCGCACAATGCCTTTATATCAGAAAAAGAAAAGGAAAGAAAGAAAAAGAAGGCGCGGAGCCTTCTTGGAGAGGCCCGCGCTAGTCTTCGATGATTTCAGGAGGAGGGAGGACGTCGCCGTCGTGCTCGGAATAGAGCATAGCGTTTTGTCTGGTGGCTTCGTCCGTTAGCCGTTTGATTCTTTCTGCCTCAGTTTTCTTTTGCGCGGCGCGTTTTTGCGCGGCGGCTTTCCCGCCGGCGCTGCTGATGTTGTGAAGCGCTTCTTCATCTCCGATTGCCCACGCCTGGCGCACGTTTTGTGGAATTCCTTCTCGCATGATTTTCCTCCTATAATGAAAGGTCTATCTTCCTATATTAGACACCTTCTCCATTAGGCAAGCAAGGTATCCACAACGGCTTTGACGTCCGCGCCGTCGGCTTGGCCTTTCAATTCCTTCATAAGGAGGCCGGTAAATTTACCCGCCTCGGCCTTGTCCGATATCCCCAGCTCGGCCATCTTGGCCTTCGCGATCGCTTCGATCTCTTCGCGCGGCATCATGGCAGGGAGGTAGGACTCGATAAGGGCGAACTCGGCCTTCTCGGGCTCGGCGAGCTCCTGCCGGCCAGCCTTCTCGAACTGTTCGATCGAGTCCCTGCGCTGGCTCGCCGCACGCTTCAAGACCGCGAGCGCCTCGTCATCCTCCAGGAACTCGTCGGGCTTGCGCTTCTTGGCGACGACCTCGTTCGTCATCGCAGTGACGAGGGAGCGGAGCGTCCGGAGCTTCACTTCGTCTTTAGCCCGCATCGCGTCGGGGATCGCTTTCTTCAGGTTTTCGTGGATAGCCATATGGGTAGAGTATACTACAGGCATGGATGTCTTCGCCTTCTTCATACTCATAATAATCATCGTCGGTTTCGCGCTCCTTTGGAACCTGCTCAAGAAGGTCCAGAAGGCTGAAAAGCCGGAAGATTCCGGTAGCCTCCTTCTCCTGCAGCAGCAGCTCCAGGAACTCTCGAAGACGCTCGACGCGCGCGTTGCTGAATCGTCGAAAGCGATGCAGGAGAGTGCCCATCGCCAATTTGCCGAGTCGAACCGGCTCGTGAAGGAGATCACTGAGGAGCTTACCTCGGTGAAGGAGATCGGCCGTCAGACCCAGGGCTACGCCGAACAACTGAAGAGCCTCCAGGATATCTTGAAGAACCCGAAGCAGCGCGGCGTCCTCGGCGAATATTATCTCGAGACGGTGCTGAAGAACGTCCTTCCGCCGGGAATGTATCAGGTCCAGTATCCCTTCAAGAACGGCGAGATCGTCGACGCAGCCGTCTTCGTGAATGACAAGGTCGTCCCGGTCGACTCCAAATTTTCCCTTGAGAACTATAACCGCCTCGTCTCGGCCGCGCCGGAGGAGAAGCCGGCTCTGGAGAAGGCGTTCGTCAACGACCTCAAGCTCCGCATCCAGGAAACGGCCAAGTACATCCGTCCTGAGGAAGGGACGATGGACTTCGCCTTCATGTTCATCCCGAGCGAGGGCATCTATTACGACCTCCTCACGAACCAAGTGGGCGGCGGAGAAGACGAGAACCTGATCCAGCGCGCGGCGGGGAAGTATAAGGTCATCATCGTCTCGCCGACCTCTTTCCTGGCCTATCTCCAGACGGTCATGCAGGGATTGAAGGCGCTCGAGATCGAAAAGCGCGCCGAAGATATCCAGAAGCGCGTGGGCGAGCTCGGGAAGCACTTGGGCGCCTACGAAGCCTTCTATAAGAAGCTCGGCGTCTCCTTGGGCACGACCGTCTCGCACTACAACAGTGGCTATAAGGAATTGGGCAAGATAGACAAGGACGTCTACCGCATCGCGGGCGAGAAGATCGGGCTTGAGCCTGAGCTACTCGAGAAGCCTACAGTAGAAGAATAAGGGTTGTATTCAGTCCACCTTTCGTATATTGCCTTTTTTGGCCAGGAATGCTACCTTATAGGGACTATGGAAGTGGCCGTGATCAAGACCGGCGGGAAGCAGTATGTCGTCCAAAAGGGCGACACGATCGCTATTGAGAAGCTCCCGGGGGATTTGAAAAAAGGTGACACGGTTGTCTTCGGCGAGGTGCTCCTCGTCGACAACGGCTCGGACACGACCATCGGCGCGCCGACTATCAAAGGCGCGGAGGTCAAGGGCACCGTTGTTCTCGCCGGGAAGGCGAAGAAAGTCGAGGTGGTGAAGTACAAGCCGAAGAGCCGCTACTACAAGCGCAACGGCCACCGCCAGCCAGTTCTCAAGGTGAAGATCGACTCAATCTCTTAAGCTTTTCTCTCAATACGAAGCGAGAGCAGGCCTGCATAGGTTTGTTTTTTACTTGTCTTACATATTCAACATGCAAATAGGAAGATGGCATCATCAGTCGACGGGCGGGAGCTCGTCTGGTCACTCGGATCACTCAGGTCATCGGGCTGCGCCTCGTCGAGGCGGGCCTGTTCGGCGTGAACGCTCTGCGGAGCGGCCGGCA
>JAJYHF010000011.1 GCA_021784875.1 bacterium | reverse complement strand
CAACCCGAACAAGGACGATTTCAATATCCAAACGCAGGCGGATATCCTCTCGATCCTCGGGAGCATCACTTCGGTCCTGACGATCTTCTTGACGGCGATTGCATCCATCTCGCTCATCGTCGGCGGCATCGGGATCATGAACATCATGCTCGTCTCGGTTACCGAACGGACGCGCGAGATCGGCTTGCGTAAGGCGGTCGGCGCGACCGACCGGGACATCCTCGGACAGTTTCTCATCGAATCGGTCATGCTGACGCTCGCGGGCGGGGCGGGCGGCATCGTGCTCGGGGCGACGATCGTCGGTCTGGTATACCTTGTGCTTTCGACGTTCTTCTCGATCGGTTGGGTTTTCGCCTTCCCGATCTCGGCGGTACTCCTCGGGCTTGGCGTGTCAGGCGCGGCGGGTATCGTCTTCGGCATCTACCCGGCGCGCCAGGCGGCCCGGAAGAGCCCGATCGAGGCTCTGCGCTACGAATGACCGCAGGCTCGTTTATGCGTGAGAATCACACGAGTTTGTTTTCTGAAAGAAAATCGATTCCGAAGAGTATCTGGATACAGCCCCCTTGCATCTTAAAGGTGTAGTCGGGTTGATTAGAACGGTTATCTTTATCCATAGTTATTGTCAATCATGTCCCGCAAACTTATCGCAATTCTCGGTGCGTTCGGCTTCCTCGCCTCGACCGGCCTTGCCTTCGCGCAAGACGCAACCACGACGCCGCCGGTCATTGCTCCGGCTCCGGCCGCCACGTCAGTCTCTCACCCTATGGTGCTCCAGATCGGGCCGAAGGGCGCCGTGCTCCTGCGCGGCACCATCGATTCGGTCTCGTCCGCCTCGGTCACCGTGAAGAGCTGGGGCGGCGACTGGACGGTGAATGTCCCGACATCGGCTCAGGTGCTCCCAGCAGGTACGGCACTCTCGAGCTTCCAGCAGGGCGACTTCGTCGGCGTGCAGGGCACGGTCGACTCGACGGGAGGCTTTACCGTGAATGCTACGCTTATCCGCGACTGGACGGTACGACAGGCACTTAATCAGCAGATCAAGGCGAATGTACAGTCAGTACGTGCGACGATGGCAAGCGGTCCGCGCGTAGTGCAGGGTACGCTCTCGAATCTCGATGCGACGGCTGAAACGTTCACGCTCACGAATGCTGGCGGTACGGCATACTCCGTGACGCTCGACTCGAGCGCGAAGATTCTCGGCAGGAACTGGGCGACTATCGCGCTCAGTCAGGTGAACAGTGGCGATACGGTGCGTGTGTATGGTCCTGTCTCTTCAACGACGATAGCGGCTTCGGTGTTCCGGGATGTCTCGGTGAAATAGGGCTATCCGCGGATTCTTTTTGAGCAGCCGCCGCCGAGGCGGCTGTTCGTTTACTGTCGCCTCAACAAATGATGCCTTCCTAGCAAAAGAGAAATGGCCGCAGGTTTTTGTGGGGGAGAGCCGGAATCGGATCCTTAGCTTAGAAAGCACTCTCGTCGCCTGTTCCGCTGACCTCGTAAGCGGTCTTGAGGAACCTGAGCATGGTCCAGACGAACGTGATGAGCCAGGCGACGAAGACCGGTATCACGAGGGAGACCGCAATCGTGATGTCGCTGCCATAGTAGAGGAGGGCGGTCGCGACGACGCCGAGACCGTACATCGCGATGAGCCAAGATGCGACGAGCGTCCGGATGGTCTTCCCGACGGGCGGGTTGCCGACCATGCGGGAGATCTGCCCTCCCGTGGTCATGATGAAGATGCTCCCGGCGATGAGTATGGGCCAGCCGCTGAATACGATGATGATCCTGATGATCTCGAACAATGATATGGTCATTACAACAGCAGTGTAGCATCAGTCCTCCGTAGGAGGAAGGGAGCTAGCCTTCTATCTGAGATTCCTCAGTCATCCGTGAGGCGGGTATAACGGAATCGCCGTGGTATGCGTATAGTGTAGTGAATATGAATGATCGCGTGACTCAACTCGCCCGGCGGGCGGCGCCGTACGGGCGCATGCTCGCGTTACCGGTCTCGCTCGCGTTGCTTTTCGTCTTCCAGAATGAACTGTTCAACTACTGGATCGGCCTTTCTCCGAATCCGTTCCTCGCGCTCTCGCTCGCGGCGAATCTCGCGCTCGGGCTCCTCCTCTACGGGCCGGCGATCCTTTTCCGCAGGAACTGCCGCTACGCCTATCTGCTCACGGCCGCGTCGGCCGCCTCGGTGCTCCTCGTCGCCCAATATCTCTACCACAGTTATTTCGGCGGATTCCTCGAAGCGTCCGCGCTCCATTATGCGGGCCAGGCGGGTGACGAGACGGGCACGGTGCTCACGCTCCTTTCAGCGCGGCTTATCGCCTTCGTCCTCAATGTCGCGCTTGTCGTGGCTGTATGGATCCGTGCGCGCTTCAGTACTCGTGTCGAAGCGCGTCCTGCCTCCCTGCGAAGGCGAGTCGGTGCGATAGGCGCACTCGCGGTGATCGTCCTTGTCGGCTACGGCGCCGTGCTCGCGCAGTCGAACGGCGGTATCGGGAACGTATCAGACATCATCCAGACGTTCGCGGATATGAACCGCTTCACGTGGTCGCCTGACGAACAGGTCGAGAAGGTCGGCGTGTCGAACTTCTTCCTGACCGACGTCATCGGTTCCGTATTCCGTCGCTTCACGCTTACGCCCGGGGACATGCGGCTGGTCGAAGACTGGGTCGCAGGCAATACGGCGGCGTCGAAAGCGGCGGCGCATGACACGGGGATCGTGAAAGGGCGCAACCTCATCTTCATCCAGGTCGAGTCGCTTGAGAATTCGGTCATGAACAAGACGATCGGCGGGCAAGAGATCACTCCCAATCTCGATGCGCTCGCGCGGGGAGGACTCTATTTCGACAACTACTACACGCAAGTCGGTCCTGGCAACACGGCGGACGCGGAGTTCGTCACGCTCGACTCGCTCTATCCGCTTTCGAACTCGGTAGCGTTCATCGACTACGCGGGTAATACGTATGATGCGCTTCCCAAGCTTCTCGACGATAACGGCTATCACACCTATGTTCTCCATGACGACGTCCCTGACTTCTGGAATCGTTCCAACATATATCCCGCGCTCGGTTACGAGACCGTCATCTCGAAGGGCGATTTCACGCCTTCAGGCGAGCTCATCATGGGCGGCGTCGGCGATCGGGCATTCTTCGACCAGTCGGCGGAGAAGATGCAGAGCTTCCGGCAGCCGTTCATGGCGACCTTGATTACGATCAGCTCGCACACGCCCTTCCAGATCCCGCCCGACCTGGAGACGCTCACGATCCCCGCCGGTTCGGCTCTCACTGACACGCAGAAGAACTATCTCGAGGGCGTGCACTACGCGGATGCGGCGATCGGGGCGTTCATCAGCGACCTCAAGAGGGAAGGACTCTATGACAATTCGGTCATCGTCATCTACGGCGATCATGGGAGCTTCACCGGGATCAGCGACGCGCTCGACACCGATCAGGAGAAAGCGGCGACGCTCGCCGACTTGCGCACGAACCAGGTGCCGATGATCATCCTCGCGCCAGGCACTGCGCTCCACGGCGTCGATAGCATGCCGAGCAGCCATCTCGACCTCTATCCGACGGTCGCAAACCTGCTCGGCGTGAAGCTTACCGGGCACGTCTTCGGACAGGATCTCTTCAATACGAAGAGTCCGGTCGAGACGCATGTCGATCCGGATACGCAGGCGATCCGCTCGATCCTCACGCCTACGCTCGCATTCTCCGGCTCGAACGACGGCATCTTCAGCGAGGGCACCTGCTATACGATGCCAGGCGAGATCAAGACCGACCTCTCAGCCTGCAAGGCGCTCTACGATGCACAGACACAGGCGGTAGACGCGTCGGATGTCGTCGTGCGCGGCAATCTCGTGCCCATGCTCTCGGTCACCGCGTCCACCACGCCGCCAGGCTCTTGATCGCCTTATTGCTTCACGATATCCACTTGGACGCTCTTCGGGCTGAGCTGGACCGCGGTGAAATTGATCGGTACCTCGGCATCGGCGGTCTTCAGGGGGATCGTCTTCCATCCGGCGCTTGCCACGGAACCGAGGTCGACCGAGACGTTAAGGGACTGCGGAGTCAGTGAATCGAAGTCAGAGTTCTTCCCTTTGAGAGAGATCACTGCCTGACGCGGAACGAAATCCTGCACCACGTATCCTGGCGGGATATCGTTGAACTCGAGCGATGCAGTGAAGTCCTCCTGGGTCTGTGCGAAATTGGGCGAGAACATCTTCCAGATGATCACGGCGATCGCGAGCGATGCGCCGAAGGTGAGCGCGTTCTTCTTGAGCCAGTCCGAGAGGTACTGCGTATCTGTTCTCGACGGGATCTCGCGCGAGAAGGCGGAAAGCTTCTGGCGGAGTTCGGCCTGATCCGCGCAATGTTCCCATGCGCCGCGGCGCGCTATGTCGATGGATCCCGTCTCGCCGGATACGACTATCACGAAGGCGTCTGAACGCTCCGAGAGGCCGAGCGCCGCACGATGCCGGAGGCCGCCGAACTTCCCGAGTCCCTCGGTCGTTTCCGTAAGGGGGAGGTGGACGCCGAACTGCCGTATCTTATTGTTCTCAAGGATCATGGCGCCGTCGTGGCCGGGCGTCTCTTCGCTGAAGATGCTCAGGAGCAGCTCCTGCGATATATATCCGTGGAGCGGGATCCCCTTATCGAGGTGACGTGCGATCGATTCTTTCCCGGGGAGCACGATAAGCGCACCGACCTTTCCTTCCGAAAGGCTCGTGACGGCTTGGACTAGCGTTTCTATCGTCGCTTGCGCGGGAGGAACGATACGCTGGAACCTGAAGAAACCGACGAACGAGAACAGTCGGCGTAGTTCCTTCTGGAAGATGATGGCGATGAAGATTATGAAGAATCCGAAGAACGTCTTCAGGAATAGGTTCGTGAGCGGCAGATTGAAGAGGAATGACGCCCAATACAGCGCGCCAAGGATGAGGATGCCGATGGCGACCGAGAGAGAATGCGTCTCGATCAGGAGCCGCAGGACGATGTAGAGAAGAGCGGCGATGATAAGGGTGTCGACCCAGACGTTCACGCCGAGACCGAAGGGATACAGGCCGCCAGCGATGGAGAGTAAAACTGAGGAGGAAGCGGAGGGGTTCATGCGAATGATATAGTACCGCCTTATCGCAAGCTGCGGAAGCGATCCCCTTACCTCAAGCGTCCCTTTTTGTTAAGATACAGGAAAGATCCTGCGGTATGGATTCATTCTTTATCTTCGCGGCCAAGTACCTGTTCCTCCTTCCTGTCGCGATCATCGGTATCTATTTCTTATTGCAGCCTCGCGCGTCGTGGAAGCGGATGGCGCTCTTCGCGATCCCCGCCGCGCTCCTCACGTACCTCTTCGGTCTTCTTGGCGGTCATCTCTATTTCGACCCGCGGCCGTTCGTGGTCGGTCACTTTACGCCGCTCGTCCCGCATGCGCCGGACAACGGCTTCCCGTCCGACCATACGCTCCTCGTTTCTGCCATCGCCATGATCGGGACGTTCTGGGGTCGCCGTCTCGGGGCCGTCCTTTGGGCGGTCGCCATCATCGTCGCCATCGCTCGGGTATATGTCGGCGTGCATCATCCGATTGACGTCATCGGCAGTATAGTGTTCGCGATCATCGCGACCGTCGCGTGGCGGGCGATCTTGACCTATACGCGATAAGCGCATGGACTCGTTCTCCCTATTCTCGCCGCTCGGGCTTCTCGGACTGCTCGCGCTCGGGGGCATCGTGCTCTTCGCTCTCTTGGATCGCGGCCATGCGAAGTACTACCTTGAGACGCCGCTTGATCGCCTGATCCCGTTCCGTCCGGCGTTCATCATCCCGTACCTTTCATTCCTGTTGCTCGTCCCGGCATCGTTCGCGGTCCTTTTCGTCACTCCGGTCGCGGCGGCATTTTATACTGCGCTCGTCATCGGCTCCCTCGCCGGCTCGCTCGCCCGCTATCTCATCCGCGCCGGCATTCGCCAACCGCGCATCCGTCGGCACGACCTTTCCGACCGGCTCGTGCGTTTCGTGTACCGTCATGACGATCGTGCGCATACGTTCCCGTCGGTGCACGTGCTCGTGACGACCGTCATGGCGTACTTCGTAAGCGCGGCATTCCCGGCATGGGCGATTCTTATCTGGGCATGGGGTATCCTGGTCATCGTCTCGACGCTCTTCGTCAAGCAGCATTACCTCATCGACGTCTTCGGCGGTATCGCATTCGCCGCTGCGGCTATCTATATCGCCCATGCGATCGTCCTCGTGGCATGACTCCCTTATGACGGTTGCTGCAAAGCGGCGATGACGACAAGACGGCGGTCATAGGTGTGCTGTGCGTAGAGGAGCGAACCGGAGCAGGTGATAAGGGCGAGACGCGGTGGCCCGGTTGTCGCGAAGAGGCTCGTGTCCGGCACTGAGGCATACGGATACGAATGGATAGATGACACGATGAAATCGATCTTCGTTCCGTTTGCCGCCTCGACGATGATCGTGTCGCCGACGGCAAGCTGGTCGAGGTGCTTGAACACGCCGTCGAGGCCGATGCCGTTGTCGAGGTGCCCGGCGATGACGGCTGTGCCCGTATACCCCGGCACGGCTCCGTATTCGTACCACCCGACTTCACTGAAGTCCGAGGGCGCGGCCATGGCGCCTTCGGCATTGATACCGAGCTTCTGGACTGAAGCGTCGATGCCGAGCGACGGTATGGCGAGCCGAGCAGGTTCGTCTCCTGGTGTGAGAGCACGGGACGGCGCTGCGGCGGCTGCCGCCGGTTGTGGAACTTCGAGTTCCGGCGCATACCAAAGCGCGTGCGCGAGCGTCGTGGAAAACGCTCCGACCCCCACGCCTATCATGAACAGGGCTGCGCGCGTGCCCCGTTTCGTCGGGTCCGGCATGAGCCTTATTACGGAAGGTTACCGGACCGGAGTGGCTCCGCTACGCGCGAGATATCCGACTCCGCCGATCGCCATGAGCGCCGATACCCCGAGCAGAGCGAGATTCATCGGTGCGCTTGCTCCGGCACCCGTGTTGGGCGTCCCAGGAACTGTCGTCGAGGCGGTTGTCGTTCCGGTCGTGCTCGTCGTGCCGGTTTGCGCATGCGCGATAATCCCTCCGGAAAGGAACAGCATGGATGCGATGCCGGCTGGCATGAGGATTCTGTACAGCGTGTGCATGATGCGTGCAGATTATTTTCTGATAAGGTAACTTCACCGAGACGCGTGCCGCCGTTCCTAGACCTATCCTAGGCGAGCGCGGGTTAACTGCCGGTTAACGACACACGTTCTTAAATGCTCTTGTGATTTGATCAGTGCCATGGACTCGTGTCTTCTCGATGTCATACATGAAGACGGAACCGTCCTGCGGCAGGCGACACGGCGGGAGGTTCATGAGCGAGGGCTCCTTCATGAAGA
>JAJYHF010000037.1 GCA_021784875.1 bacterium | reverse complement strand
AACTATATAAACGTGAAGGTGCTCGGCGTGAGCTCGGGCGTCGGGCTCAGCAAGAAGACCGTGCGGCTCATCCTGCTCGACAACCCGATCGGCCAAGGTGACAAGATGACACCCTTCGTCATCGTGCGCAAGGCAGGTGATTCAAAATAAATAACCGATTCCCCATCATGACGCTCCGCAGCTCGATCAAGAAGCATACCCCGTGGCCGCTCCATTATCTTTATCGTAAGCTCTACTACGCGCCCAAAGATATCCCCGCCGCGCTCGGGTTCGTCTGCCACTCGACGAAATCACCAACGACGCTCTGGCAGCGTCTTTCTCTCGTGCGCTCGTTTTATTCCATTACGTACCATGTCGAGAGCCCGCATACCGAGCACGAGCTCATCACGATCGCGCGTCGGATCCTGAACCTGGGTCTGGGCGTGCCGGGCACTATTGTCGAAGCGGGCGCGTTCCACGGCGGGAGCACGGCAAAACTCTCCCTCGTCGCGAAGCTTTGCGGCCGCACGCTCGACGTCTTCGACTCCTTCGAGGGCATGCCGGAGAACGACGAGGTGCACGGCAAGAGCATCTTCGGTCGCGAACACCATTTCCCCAAAGGGAGTCATGCCGTCGGGCTCGATGAGGTCAAGGAGAACGTGAGCCGCTATGGCGACATAAGCCGCTGCCGCTTCCATAAAGGATTCTTCAGCGAGACGATGCCGGGCTTCAAGGAGCCGGTCGCGCTCGCCTGCATCAATGCTGATCTCGTCCAGTCGACCAAGGACGTGCTCCATGCACTCTATCCGCTCATGACGAAGGGCGGCATCATCTATTCGCAGGATGCGCACTTCCCCTGGATCATCGATCTCCTGAAGGACGACGGTTTCTGGCGCGACGAGATCGGCGTCGAGAAGCCGCCGATGGAAGGGCTCGGGCACTTGAAGTTCGTTGCCATCCTCCGGTAGGCATGACGGAACCTTCTCGCTACGACCTTAACGTCGGCCGCGCCCTGCCGCGCGTGGTCGAGATTGACGTGCGCGTCCTGCCGGAACCGTGGCGGGGCATCTGCGAGCGGAACCGGATACGACCGCACGCAGTGCTCGGCTATGAGAACGAGGCAGGCAGCATCAAGATCTGGCCTGCAGGGAACATCATCGCTCGTGGGATCGAGCGAGGCGAGCACCTGAAGGCGAACGCTGTCGTCGAATCCTCGTCCGGCAATTTCGTCGAAGGGCTCGCGCAGGTGCTGCGACAGATCCTCGAGCGTGACCCCGCCTTCCCGGTCAAGCGTGTCGTCGCCGTGGTGTCGAAGTCGCTCCAACCGGGGAAGGTCGCTGCACTCCGCAAAAACGACCTCATCGCTATCGAATTCGCCGAAGATGCGGCGGATGCGATGCGTACGGTCGAGAAGATGGCAGGTGAGCAGGGCTACTGGTACACGCGCCAGTATTGGAACGCGGACAATCCTGCCTCCTACCGCCCGGTTGGCGAGGCGATTGCCCGGGTGCTGCCAGACCTCGGGATGCTGGCCTGCGGCGTCGGGAGTGGCGGAACGTTCCTCGGCGTCGTACCGGTCGTGCGGGCTGCGCTCGCCGGCCGGGCGGCTCCGGAGCGGGTGCATGCGACGGCCGTCGCGGTTGCACCGGGGGATTCGGTCGGCGGTGTGCGCACGGAGATCGGCCTGCAACTGAACGGCAAACCAGGGCTCCCTTGGCGGCCTCAGGCGGACGACGTGACCTATGTCGACCTCGCGACGGCGCTTAATGTGAGTGCGGCACTCTGGCAACAGCATCCGGGTGATCCCGCTCGAAGGATTCTGGTAGGAGAGAGCTCCGGCTTCGCGCTCGCCGGCGCGCTCCTCGCCGCGCTCCAGCTCGAGGCGACCGGGCGGCTCGAGCAGCTCCGTAATGAGGAGGGAGAGATCGTACTCGCCTTCATCGCGCCCGACACGCGCGAGCCCTATCGCGAAGAATACGAAAAACACGGGATCACCGTCCCTTCATTAATCCATTCGTCATTCGTCGAGAGGCTCAAGGCAACCTATTGACAGGAAAATGTCAATATGCTAGGATGGAAATATCGAGATAGCGCCTTGCTATTTCGCTTAAATTCAAGCAATGCCTATAGCCACTGCCCTTATGGGGCTGTTTCTTTTTTCCGGCGCCGCGATGGCCATGCCTGCCCCGGCGCAAGCCCCCGCTCCCGTCCAGCCGGCTTACACGGTCGCTCTCACGGGCTATAACGCCGTCCCGGCGCAGACCGACGACGATCCGCTCGTGACCGCCTCGGGCGCCTACTCGAACCCGGAGGTCGTCGCGGCCCGGTCGCAAGATTTGGGCGACAAGCTACCGTTCGGCACCATCATCGCGATCGACGGCCCTGCCGCCACAAGCACGACCTGCGGCTATAATGCGGTCGCGCCACTCGTCGGCTACCGCGTCATCGAAGACACGATGAATGCGCACTTCAGCGATCGTATCGACATCCTCTTCAGCACCAAGGCGCATTATGCGACTGCCGATGGTACGAAGAATGCCAGCACGGTGCTTGGCATCTGCCCCGGGGCGACCGTTCGTGTCGTCGGTCATGTCGACATCGACCATATCCCGAAGACGCAAGCCGCTCTCGCTTCTCTTGTCGAAGGCCGCTCCGCCGACCTCGCTACCGCAGCGAAGTAGCTCAACTCCAGGGCGAGGGAAACAAACCCGCGTGGCGGCCGGAGGCCGCCACGCGCCGTACCCATATCATCACCGGACATTCACCTAGGCGCGTGCTAGCATTTTCAACATGAAAGGCTTCATAACCCACATCGAGCGAGAGACGCTTAGTAATAATGATTATCGGCGGGTGATCTATACAGCGAAGCACAGCCAGCTCTTGTTGATGAGCATCGAGCCGGGCGGGGAGATCGGCGAGGAGGTACACACGCTCGATCAGTTCCTCCGCTTCGAGGCGGGAGAAGGGAAGGTCGTCCTCGAGGGCGAGGAGACGGCCGTGCAGGGAGGCGACGCCGTGCTCGTCCCTGAGGGCACGCGGCACAACGTCGTCAATACCGGATCGGAGCCCTTGAAGCTTTACACCCTCTATGCGCCGCCCAACCACAAGGACGGTGTCGTGCAGCACACCAAGGCCGACGAATACGAAGAGCATTTCGACGGCATGACGACGGAATAGGGGAGCGGCATCTGATACACTGTCAGGAATGTTGAAGCGCGACTCCTCGTTCTCCATCCTTGATATCTTCAAAGGCGACAACCTACGCTCGTTCGGCAGCGGGCTCGTGCTGCTCGGACTCGCGTTCGTCTTCGAGCACTTCGCGGACGTATATGCGCTTTCATGGTCGCTTCGCCCGACCTCGACCTACGTCGGCGATCTCCTGCTCGACAACCTTCCGGTCATAAACCTCAATTTTCTCATC
Organism: bacterium; assembly: GCA_021784875.1. Taxonomy (GTDB): domain Bacteria; phylum Patescibacteriota; class Minisyncoccia; order Phycocordibacterales; family Phycocordibacteraceae; genus C7867-001. The sequence goes on along the minus strand of JAJYHF010000037.1, from coordinate 4,530 downwards.
ATCGAATGTGTGCTCGTCGCCATCGTGGTCGGGGTCATTTTTGCCATCATCTACCGGCCGCGCTACATCCTTTTCGGTATGAAGGCGGTCGCACTCCTCATAATCACCCGGGCGTTCTTCATATCACTGACACATGTCGGCATCTATCCGGCCCATATCGAACCCGGCGTCGGCATCTTCGACAGTATTTATCTCTACCTCAACTTCAATACCGGATTCTTCTTCTCGGGGCATACGAGTGTTCCTTTCCTAATAGCACTCATCTTCTGGGAACGTTTGCCGGAACGAGTCGTCGCTCTCACCGTATCTGCCGTTCTTGGTATCGCAGTGCTCTTGGCGCACATCCACTATTCGATCGACGTGTTCGCGGCTCCTTTCATGGCTACGGGGTCTTCCATATCGCGCGCCGTTTCTTCCCGCGTGACTACGCTCTTGTGCGATCCAGTACGCGTGAGAGTCAGGCTTTCCTATCAGATGTGAAAGTCTGACTTTCACAGCATGCCTATGTTTAAGAGACGGACCTACTTCGACTACGCAGCGGGCTTCTCAGGGAATCCTTCTTCGCCACACGCGGAAGGTCTGAGGTCTCGGAAGCAGCTTGAGGAAGCGCGACGAGAGGTCGCGCGGCTCGTCGAAGCGAAACCCGACGACGTCATCTTCACGAGCGGAGCGACAGAGGCGAACGCGCTCGCGATCCTCGGGCACGTTCATGCGCTTCGTACGCGCGCGGGCACCGATGCGCCAGGACGCAATAATCTCCATGCGCTCTATCTGCCGAGCGCACACGCCTCGATCGTCGAGAATATGCGACTCCTTTCCGAGGAAGGCATCGCGGTCGAGCCGCTTCCGCTCCAGGGCGCCCGCGTCGATATCGACGCGTTTCGTAAGATGCTGCGGAAGGAGACCGTGTTCGTCGCGATGGAGGCGGTCTGCGGAGAAACGGGCGTGGTCTGGAATACGCGCGAGGTCGCGCAGGCGTTGCGAGAGTTCAGCACGGTATCGGGGAAGCCTATGCTCCACGTTGACGCGTCACAAGCGCCCTTGACCGAGAAGATGACGCGCACGCACTTCGGCGCGGACTCGCTCGCGCTCGATGGCGCGAAGATCGGTGCGATGCATGGCATCGGCGCGCTCATCGTGCCGCGCCTCGTGCCGCTCCTGCCGCTCTATCGGGGCGGCGGTCAGGAGCGGGGGCTGCGGCCGGGGACCGAATCGCCTGAGCTTGCAGAGCGGTTCGCGGCGGCGCTTCGTGCCGCTGCGAAGGGTCGGGAGCGGTTCCGTACGCGCGCAGAGCGTGACCGCACGCGCCTTGTGGCTGCCATCAGAGCGGCGATCCCGAGCGTATTATTGATAAACGAGGGTCGTCCGGCCGCCCAAGCGCCGAACATCCTCAACCTCTCGCTGCCGGGCCGCGACACCGACTACCTGGTCGCCCTGCTCGACGAAGCGGGCTTTGCCGTCTCGACGCGGAGCGCCTGCGAGACCGACTCGGAGGAGGGGTCTCGCGCCGTCTACGCCCTCACCGCTGACCCAGAGCGCGCCCGCTCCACCCTGCGCGTCTCCTGGGGGCCAGGCGTGAGGTGGCGCGATCTTGCCCGTTTCGCTCGGACCCTGGGCAGCTCGGTCGCCTTCATTGACAAGGAAGGTTGACGATAGCATCATATACCCATGAACATCGAGGAACTCTCCAAATCCCAGCTCATCCTGCTTACGATCCTGGTGAACTTCGTCATGTCGGTAGCGACCGGCATCCTGACCGTTTCGCTCCTCGACCAGGCGCCGCCCTACGTCACCCAGACGGTGAATCGCGTCGTCGAACACACCATCGAGACGGTTACCAAGGCTGCGCCCGCTGCGGTCGTCCAGGCGCCGGCTCCGGCGCCATCGAACCAGGACCTCGTCACGGCAGCGATCGGCGCGGATGCGACGCGCGCCGTCGCGTTCTATGCAGCTGACACCGGGACTTCGACACCGGCCATCGCCATCGGCACCTATCTGCCGAAGGCGCGTGCCGCCGTCACGGCCGCCCAGGACGCCCTGCCGAAGGAAGTGCTCGTCGCCTTCCCGGACGGTTCGTTCGTCCCGGCTTCGCTCTCGCGTGCTGGCAGCGGCATCATGATCTACGGCTTCGCCGATAAAGCATCCCTGCCGAAGGCGCCATCGCCGATCCTTGTCGCCTCGAGCGACTTGAAGCTCGGCGAGACCGCGCTCGCGCTGCGTCCCGACGGTTCCGCCGCCACCGGCATCGTCTCGCTCGTCACCAACAAAGGCATCCACACGACCCTCCCCGACATCGGCGCCGGCAGCGCCGCAGTCGACCTCTCGGGGAACCTGATCGGCATCGGTGCGGGGGCGACGTCGGGCTCTCTCATCAGCGCGGACAAGATCGAGGTACTCCTCGCTGCGACCTCGACGCCGCTCGCGACCTCCGCACCCTCCGCCGCGAAGGCGATAGGGGTTTCGGCGACCACTTCAGCTGCTAACTGATATTTAAATATTTTAATGTTTAAATATTCCATATGCCTCCCTTCAACAATTTCACCGCCAAAGCCAAGGAAGCCGTCCGTCGCGCGCACGAGTTCGCGATCGAACGCGGCCAGAACCATGTCTCTTCGCTCCATCTCCTCGCGGCGCTCGTCCTGCAGGAGGAGTCGCTCGTCTTCTCGATGCTCGATCGGATGGAGATCGATACTGCGCTCTTCACTGACGCGATCCTCGAATACCTGGAGACGCCGGAGCGCGCGACCGTTCTCTCGCCGACCTATCAGATATACCTGACTCCCGAGCTCACGCAGGCGCTTGAGGCTTCGGGCAAGATCGCGGCGCGCATGAACGATGCGTACGTCGGTACCGAACATCTCTTCCTTGCCGTCGTCGAGCATCCGGGCAACGCGGCGGACATCCTCACGCGCTTCGGGATCCAGCAGCAAGCCGCCGCTGCCGTCCTGAAAGAGCTCAAGAGCGCGAAGGACGGTCAGACCGCTGAGCCGCGGCAGTTCCGCGCGCTCGCCAAGTACGCGAGGAATCTCACCAAGCTTGCGGCTGAGAACAAGCTCGATCCGGTCATCGGCCGCGACACTGAGATCAACCGCGTCATCCAGATTCTCGCCCGCCGCACCAAGAACAACCCGATCCTGATCGGCGAGGCGGGCGTCGGAAAGACGGCAATCGCCGAAGGGCTCGCTGCGCGCATGGCCGCAGGCGACGTTCCCGAGTCGCTGAAGGGCAAGGAGCTCCTCTCGCTCGATCTCGGCCTCCTCATCGCCGGCACGAAGTATCGCGGCGAGTTCGAAGAGCGGATGAAGAACGTGATGAAGGAGGTAGAACGTGCGGAAGGGAAGGCGATTCTTTTCGTCGACGAACTGCATACGCTCGTCGGCGCGGGCGGTGCCGAAGGGTCTCTCGATGCTTCGAACATGCTCAAGCCGGCGCTGTCCCGCGGCGAGCTCCGCGTCATCGGCGCGACGACCTTGAAGGAATACCAGAAGTATATCGAGAAGGATCAAGCGCTCACGCGCCGCTTCCAGTCAGTCTTCGTCCAGGAGCCGTCGGTCGAGGATGGCATAGCGATCCTGCGCGGCTTGCGAGACAAGTACGAGCTTTTCCATGGCGTACGCATCACCGATGGCGCGATCGTCGCGGCCGTCGAGCTCTCGAGCCGTTACATCAGCGACCGCTTCCTTCCCGATAAGGCCATTGACCTCATCGACGAGGCTGCCTCGGGCCTGCGCATCGCGCTCGAGAACAAACCACCCTTGCTCGAGGAGACCGACCGCAAGATCCGCCGCCTCGAGATCGAGAAGCAGGCACTCTCGAAGGACCTCGAGACCGAGGCCGCCAAGGAGATCAAGGAACGCATCAAGGCGATCGACGTGGAGATAGCCGACCTGCGCGAGAAGACGAGCGAACTCGAGCTGAAGTGGAAGAACGAGAAGGAGGTCCTCGAAGGCATCCGGAGCGCGAAGAAAGAGCTCGAGACGCTCAAGGTGCAGGCTGATGCCGCCGAGGCGGCTGCCGACCTCGGTACGGTCGCCGAGATCCGCTACGGCCGCATCCCGCACATCCAGAAGGACCTCGAGACGAAGCTCAAGCGCCTCAAGACCTTGCAGAAGTCACGTCGCGTATTGAACGAGGAAGTCACCGAGCAGGACATTGCGGCGGTCGTCGCGCGCTGGACCGGCATCCCGGTCGCGAAGATGCTCGAAGAGGAGGCCGAGAAGCTCGCGCGCATGGAAGACGCGCTCAAGGAGAGCATCATCGGCCAGGATGCCGCGGTGAAGAAGGTGACCGACGCGGTGAAGCGCTCGCGCGTGGGCATCAGTGACCCGAACCGCCCGATCGGCTCGTTCCTCTTCCTCGGGCCGACCGGCGTCGGTAAGACCGAGCTTTCGAAGAAGCTCGCTGAGTTCATGTTCAACGATCCGGACGCGCTGGTGCGCGTCGACATGAGCGAGTTCATGGAGAAGCATTCGGTAGCCAAGCTCATCGGCGCGCCGCCGGGCTACGTCGGCTACGAGGAGTCCGGATCGG
>JAJYHF010000026.1 GCA_021784875.1 bacterium | reverse complement strand
GCGTTCTGCAGGATGTCCTCGCGGTCCTCGCGCAAGCCGACGCCGAGCCGCTCGAGATAGCGGCCGAGCTTCGCTTCATACCGTTCGATGATGAGCGCGAAAACGTCCTTGTGGAAGAGCGTCTGACGCACTATTTCTTCGTCGGAAAGCGGTGAGGGCATGGCCGCCCTAGTATACTACGCGCCGTGCCATTGAAAATTTGCTAGACTGGAACGGTCGTGCACCCTGCGCATTTCATATTCTCCCTCATAAACGGCGCCGTCGGCAATCCGGCCGTGCTTGCGCTCGCAATCATCCTCGGGACGTTCATCCTCGAGGACCTCACGACGGTCACCGTCGCCCTCCTCGCGGCCGACGGGATCATCCCCATCCCGATCGCGCTCGGCTCGCTCTATGCCGGCGTCATCGGCGGCGATATCAGCTTCTACATCATCGGCTGGCTCGCGAGCACGCATCCGCGCCTCGCCCGTCATCTCGGGAACGAACGGATCGCTTCCCTGCGCACCTGGCTCGAGACGCGCTTCGTCCTCGCGGTCTTCTCCGCTCGCTTCATTCCCGGAACACGCCTCCCGACGTATGCTGCGAGCGGTTTCTTCCGTTCTCCCTTCGCTGCGTTCGCCGGGACGGCGATCGTCGCGACCCTGGTCTGGATCTCGGGCCTCTTCGGCGCGACCTACTGGTTCGGTGCGACGGCCGCATGGCTCGGGCCGATACGCTGGCTCATTGCGGGCATCCTCCTCCTCGCGCTCTTCCTCATCGGCCGCAAGCGCGTCCTCGCGCTCAAGCCGAAAGGCGACTCGCCAGCGCCGTGAGTGCTTCGCGCAAACGCTCCCTAGTCGGCTCGTCGGCGAGGTTCCCTTCCTCGTCAAAGATTTCCTTTGCCGGACCGAGATAGAGTTCAGGCTGACCGAGAACCTGTGCGTCGAGGTAGAGAAGAATGCCGCGCAAGTGGTTCTGTGCAATAGCCGTGCCGATCTTCCCCGTCGAGACGCCCGTCACGAGAACCGGCTTCCTCGCGAATGCATTCTTCCCGTACGGTCGGCTCGCCCAGTCGATCGCATTCTTCAGTACGCCCGGAACGGAACGGTTGTACTCCGGCGTCGCGATAACGATGGCGTCAGCTGCAAGGATTGCATCCTTGAACGCCTGAGCCGGCGGCGGGAAGGCTGCCGCTTCGATATCGCCATTATAGAGCGGGATGCCCGCAATATCGGCGACCGTTACCGCCATTCCTTCGGGTACGAGCTCCGACAGCGAGAGTGCAAGCGCCGTGTTGTATGAACTCTTCCGTAAACTGCCTGAGATGGCGAGGATAGTCATGATTCCTGATTGTTATGACCGTGGCGATAATGGGTACAGTATACTACTTGCATGAAAGGGAAACTGTCGCGCGCATTCGTCGCGGTGGTGCTCGCAATCGCGGCGGGCGGCATTGGGTATTCGATGAGGGGTGGCACGGCGGTCGCCGGAACCTGCATAAGCGTCCCCAACGCGACAGTATCGGCGCCGGCAGCGGGCACGACGCGCGTCCTCTATTCGCTCGATAAGAAACAGAACGACCAGGAGATCATCGCGCTCATACACGGCGCGAAGGCCAAGGTCTATTTCGCCATCTACGAATTCACCCTGAAGGACGTCGCCGACGCCCTGGTCGCAGCGAAGAAACGCGGGCTCGACGTGCGCGGGCTCGTCGACAGCGGCGAATCGGCGAATAGTTACGACCGCCCGATCATCGAAGAGCTCGTTGCGGCCGGCATCCCGGTCGAGACCGAGAAACACGCCGATGGCTCTGGCATCATGCACATCAAGGCACTCGTCACCGACGAGGCCTACGCGCTCGGCAGCTACAACTGGACCGGCTCGGCCACGACCGAGAACGACGAGCTCCTCGAGATCGGCACCGACCCTTCCCTCCGGCAAACCTACGAAACCATCCTGACGCGATTATTCGAGGCATACCAGGGAACGAACGCGGCCGCGACAGCGGCCGCTCCCGTCTCTATCGGCACCATCGACTACACGGACGCGCCAAACCATGTCGGCTCGCTCGCCTCCGTGCGAGGGCTCCTCGTCGACGCCTACGTGAGCAAGAGCGGCACCGTCTTCCTCGACTTCTGCCAGAGCTATAAGGCCTGCCCTTTCTCAGGCGTCATCTTCGCCGACGACGCGAAATCCTTCGGCGACCTCTCGAAGTACGCCGGCAGAACCGTCACCCTCACTGGCAAGATCACCTCCTACCAAGGCCAGGCCGAGATTGTCCTCTCCTCGCCCTCAGAGCTCTCGATTTGATTGCATATCCGCCCCATTTCGTGCTATATTCAAACGAACGTTTACCCAGTGGCTACCGAACGACTCCGCATCAATAATGAGATAACCGCACGCGAGCTGCGGGTCATCGGCGCACAGGGCGAGAACCTGGGCGTTATCTCTCTTGCCGACGCCCTCGCGGCCGCGAGGCAGGCTGGCCTCGACCTTATCGAGATCTCGCCCTCGGCCGTCCCGCCCGTTGCGAAGATCGTGGATTATGGTAGATTCGAGTATGAGCGGAGCAAGAAGGAGAAGGCGGTGAAGGCCAAGGTCAAGGTCTCCGAGACCAAGGAGATTCAGATCAAGGTCGGCACCGGCGAGAACGACATGCAGCTCAAGGCCAAGAAGGCCGCCGAGTGGCTCGCCGAGGGCCATCGCGTTCGCGCGGAACTCTTCCTTAAAGGCCGATACAAGGGCATGAATGAGGAATTCCTCAAGGATCGCCTGGAGAAGTTCATCGCGCTCATCCCCTACGCGCACAAGATCGCCGAGCCGATCGCCAAGAGCCCGAAGGGCTATGCCGGCGTCATCGAGCGAGATCTCGCGGCGCAGCAGAAGCGAGAAAAAATTCCAACAGAAAAATGAAAACGAATAAATCATACACGAAGCGAATCCGCGTCACGCGCACGGGCAAGCTCGTCGCGCGCAAGCCCGGCCAAAACCACTTCAACGCGAAGCAGAGCGGCTCGACGCGAACCAACAAGCGCCGCGCCACCTCGCTCACGCTCACCGCGCGGGCACGCCGCCGCTTCCTCCCTGGTTCCTAATTTTTATCCAATTCTTTTACCATAATCGCTTATGACTCGAGTCAAAGGAGGCGTCACCGCGCAGAAGCGCCGCACCAACATCCTCAAGCGGGCCAAGGGCTATCGCGGTGTCCGCTCAAAGAAGGAACGCTACGCGCACGAGGCGCTCATGCGCGCGGGTCGCTACGCCTTCGCGCACCGCAAGGACAAGAAGACCGACTTCCGCCAGCTCTGGATCGTGCGCTTGAACGCCGCCATCCGCGAGAACGGCCACAAGTCCTACTCCACCTTCATCGCGAAGCTCAAGAAGCAGGGCATCGCCCTCGACCGCAAGACGCTCGCCACCTTCGCCGCCGAGCATCCGATCATCTTCGCCCGCATCGCGAAGCAGGTCGCGTAACTCACCCACGCTCCCAAACCGAAAGCCGCCTCTCTCAAGGCGGCTTTTGTGTTTTTGATTCAGGCCCGTATTTGCGCAAAACCGTGCAGGATGCGCATGCGCCGCAGGTGATGCGCGTACCAGAGGATCAAAAAGAATGAAGCAGTCGCGGTGAACACCATGAGATAAACAAGGGCCCGGAAGCCGAAGACCGCCGCGACAAGTGCGCCGAGGATCGCTGCGATGCCGTCGACGACCGACCGACTGCCTTCCCAGATGCCCCACTCATATTCCTTCAACCCGCGGTCCGTATGATCAGCGAGTTCCTCGTCGAAGACCGGATCCGCGACAGCATTGCCGATTGCGATCACCGCCTGGGCGATGAAGAGCGTCCAGATATTCGCTATGAAGAGATAGAAGCAGACACCGCCGAGCCATATCGCCCAGCCTGCGATCATGAGCGCGATACGCGTGCGCGGATGATAGCGACCACGATGCACCAACGCCGTGAAGAGGCCTTCCGTGATAAGGAAAATGCCCATCGCCCATCCGGCATCGAGAATGCCTCCGCCGATATGCTGGACGAAGATGGCGTATATCGGCAGGATGACGCCTTCGGCGAAGGACGAGAGCACCCAGGACGATACGAGCGTCCGATAGAAAAGGTTCATCTTGCGCCTTGGGGCTTCCATGGTTCGTCGATTATTCCGATTCGCCCACGTATTTGAATCGCGGAACACGCTCGCCGTTCACCTCGACTTCTTCGAGAAACATCGCGATGGGGCGCGCCCAGAGCTTCGACATCTCGTTGTCATAGAGCGCTTCATAGAGAACAAGGTCTTCCAAGGTCTCGCTGTGCTTCCCTACCCCGATAATGCGATAGCGGTGATCCGGATTTTTGTAATGTTCGTAGATCCCAGGTTTCGGATTCATATGCTCCCCAGGATATCACGCTCATTTGTCCTCCCGAGCGGCGGCGAGGATACGTTCGAGCGTACGGGTGAACGCGGCAAGCTCGGGCGCGGAGAGCGGGGCGAAGAGCCCGGCGAGGAGATCCGTGCCGCGCGCGATCGTCCGCTCGAGCGTGCGCTTCCCTTTCGGCGAGAGGGCGAGCCGGTGCGCGCGGCGGTCGTGCGGGTCGCGCGTGCGCACGACAAGCCCGTCCCGTACCAGACCAGCGACGAGGGAGGTCGCCGAGGGCGCGGTGATCGAGAGATAGTCAGCGACATCCTTCGCGCGCGGAGCGTCGGCATGAGCGATGAACTTGAGCGTCTCGACGCGCAGCCAGGCCGAGGGATCGAACTTCTCGCCTTGCGCGAGCCGTGTGCGGATCAGGCCGCGCACGGCGAAGAAGCGCGAGATCGCACGCGCGATGTCTTCTTTCTCGTGTGTCGATTTCGCAGGTAGTCGCATAAGTTCAATATTCAATAATAATACCAATCGCACCGTTATTCAGAGGGCATCTCGTTAATGCGTGGCGCCGCAACATAACGCTCAAGCTCGTTTGGGATCTTTATGAAGAGCGCTGTGAAGGAGCCAATAATGATTACAATGAGCGCGACCCAATAAACGTACGCGTAGCCCATGACCTGCGCCTTCAGAGTGATAAGCGCGACGAATTGATGCATCTGCTGTGCAGTCGCACCGGTCGTATTGATAACGCTCGATTGAGCTACCGCGAGTACGTTCGCATTTATGACGTTGTCGAGGATCGTGCTGAAGACCGCGACGCCGAAGGCACCTGAGATATTGCGCACGAGTGCGGAGATTGCCGAAGCCTCGCCGATCTCATCCTTCGAGACAACCGCTACGATGATGTTGGATCGCAGACCCATGCCGAAACCGAGGCCAGCGGCTAGGATAGCCATAGGAACCATGATCGCCTGCGCACTCGAGCGAATATCGATAAAAGTGAAGAGATAAAGAGCAAATGCAGCGATGAGTGTTCCTATGAAAATGACGCGATACGCCTCCACCTTGCCCACTAGGCGGCCACCGAGCATTGAGGTTGCCATGAGACACACAGCCATCGGGATGTAAAGGAGGCCGGTCTGCGTCGCCGAATAGCCAAGGAAAGTTTCGGCGAAAATCGGGATGAGGAAGATGCTCCCCATCAGGGTCATAAAGACGATGAAAGAATTGATAAGCGAAAAGACGAACGGCCTGATCGAAAAGAACTTAAGGTCAATGAGAGGTTCGGGCGTACACCGTTCGACCGCGATGAACGCTGTGAACGAGGCAGCAGTCACGAGGTAACAAGAGATGCTCGCCATCGAGAGCCAGCCCCAGCTCTGCCCGCGATCGAGGACGAGCGTGAGTGCGAAGAGCATACCTGCAAGCAGACTCGAGCCGAACCAGTCGAAACGCGCAGCCCGCCTCTCGCTGACGGACTCGTGTATGAACATCACCGCGAATATGAGTCCTATGATGCCGAGCGGGATGTTTATGAAAAAGATGGCACGCCAGCTGAAGTTGTCGATGATCGGCCCGCCGATCAGAGGGCCGAAGACGGACGCGACCGCGAAGGAACTCGACCAGAGGCCGAGCGCCTGCGCGCGCTCCCGTGCGTCGGTGAACGTGACCGCGATGATGGCCATCGCGGTCGGATAATCCGCCGAGACGGCGAATCCCTGGACGACCCGGAACGCGATCATCGAAGGCAGGTTCCAGGCGAACGCGCAGAGGCCGGAGGCGACGATGAAGCCGGCGAAGCCGATGATATAGACCTTCTTCCGCCCGGCCGTGTCGCCGAGCTTGCCCCAGATCGGGACGAAGACGGCGTTCGCGAGGATGTAGGCGGTCGCGATCCAGGCGGCATCGGTGACCGTGATGCTGAAGTCGCTGATGATCTTCGGCAGGGCGAGGTTCACCACCGTCTGGTCGAGCCGGCCGAGGAAGGTGCCGAAGACGACGGTCCCGAGCACCCACCACCGCAGGGAATCTTTCGAGACGACCCGCGCCATATCTCTCCTACAGCGTATGAACCCAGATACGCGCCGACATGCCGTTCTTCAGCTCCGGGTATTCCGAGGTGTCAAAGCGGACGTACACGTCGAACTGGTTGGTGGGCCGCTGGTCTGAAATGTCGAAGACCACGTCCGCCTGCACCGAGGTCGGTGCAACCTCGTCGACGATGCCTTGATAAGGCTTCGAGCCGAACGCGTCGACCGTGAAGGTGGCCGGATCGCCGACCTTGATCTGTGCGAGACCTTTGTTCTCGTCAATCTTTCCTACGACCCGCAGGGAGGAGGGATCGACCATCGTGACGACCGGCGTTCCCGCCGTGATCTGCGCGCCGACGGTGTCGTTCACCTTCACGATGAGGCCGGCGACTTTCGTCTCCACGACCTCGGTGCCGACCAGCGCGACCGGCGCGTTCGCCGGGAGATTATCGCCCTCGTTCACGTATACCGCGTTCAAGCGCCCGGACGACTTCGGCGCGAGGCTGATGAGCGGCGCCACGACGGTCGCCGTGTCGATGGCGACGTCGCGACCCACGTAGAGGAAATAGGCTGTCGTCACTCCTGCGATGAGGATGGCGAGTCCGATACTGCCGAAGATGATCGCCCGGCGGCGGAGCCCGGCAGGGAGCGACGCCTTCTTCTTGTCTGTCGTGGTCGTGTCGGTTTCCATGATAATCGTCATCAATGAGCGGTTCCCGCTCCGAAGGTCAGCACCTCATCGCTTTTCGTGAGCCCGCTCGTAATCTCCGTCATGCCGGAGGCGCTCGCTATGCCGGTCGTGACGGGAACTTCGACCGCACCGCCCGTGTGCTCCACATAGACGAACTGCTGCGCGTTATCCGTGATGATAGAGCTGGCCGGCACTTGGAGCGCATCCGGCCTTGACGCCGTGATGATGTGCAGGTTGCCCTGGAGGCCGGGCTTCACGCGTGGATCAGCCTTATCGAAGGTGATCGTTACCGTATACGAAGGAACGCCGTCCGTGACCGCCGCTGCGGGCGGGACCGTCGTCACCGTCGCGCGGAAGGTCGCGCCCGGATACGCGTCGAACGTCGTGTCGACCGGATCGCCGACCTTTATCTTCGCGACATCAATCTCAGAAACCTGCGCATCAGCCTCGTCCGTGCCATCAGAAACGATCGAGATGAGCGGCTGCCCGGGCGAGACCGTCTCGCCGAGATCGGCATCCTGCACGGAAACGGTTCCCGAGATAGGCGCGACCAGATAGGTATTCGAGAGCGCGATCTCAGCAGAGGCGACCGAGGCTTTCGCCGCATCGACTGCCGCCTGTTGCGCCGCGATGTCATCATGCGTCGCGCCCGCCTGCGCGAGTGTGAGTGCGCCAGTCGCCGAACGATAAGCCGTCTCGGCCGACGTGATCGCAGTCGCCGCCCCCGAGACTTCGGTTCGCGCCGCGTTGACACTCACTTGATACCCGGCGATGGCCGACGCCGGGGCAGCGGCATCAGGGACTGCCTCGGCGACCGCGACCGAGAGGTCGTCCAAGAACGCCGAAACGGTCTCCAAGTCGCTTCTCATTCGGTCAGCCGAGGCAGTCACGTCCCCTCCCTCCTGTGCGGACAAGCTCTGCATCGCGGCCAGTACCGGCTCAAGGGCGACACGCTCGGCCTCGACGCGATTCACGAGCGTTGCATCCGGAACGAGCGGAACGAGCGTCGCGGTGGAGATCCGCGGGTTCGAGAACACCTGGTCGGCCTTCACGTGCACCGCGTCGTCAGCGCTCACGTACGCGCTCTGGAGCGCATTCTCAAGCGCCGTCCCTGCTTGTGTCGTCGCTGTCTGGTCGATGGCGAGCTGCTCCGGCCGCGTGCCATTCTCGAGCGAGGCAAGCTTCGCCTGTTGTGTCTCGAGGTCGGCCTTCGCGACCGCGAGCGCCGCTGCCTGTGTCCCGTTATCGAGGGTCGCGAGCGTCTGTAGATCGG
>JAJYHF010000034.1:7015-8529 GCA_021784875.1 bacterium | reverse complement strand
TACCCTTCTTGCCGAAGTTCGCGATCCAGGGCTCTTCGTGAACCGAATCACCGACGCCGTGCCCGCCGAGCTCCTTCACCACCGTGAAGCCGGCCTTCTCGATTTCTCTCTGGATCGCCGCCGAGATGTCGCCGAGGTGCGTGCCTGGGTTCGCCGCCTTGATGCCTGCCGCAAGCGCCGCTTCGGTCGCGCGGATGAGTTCCATCGACCGCTCGTCAGCCTTCCCGACCGGCACCGTCACGGCTCCGTCCACGACGACGCCCTCGTGCTCGAGCCCGAGGTCGAGGCTGACGATGTCGCCCTCGTTCAGGACCTTAGCCCCCTCGTTCGGGATGCCATGAACGATCTCGTCATTTACCGAGACGCAGAGGCTCGCCGGATACGCGCGCCACGCTCCCTCGGGCGCGTAGCCCAAGAAAGCGGGCGTATCGCCCCCCTCGCGAATGAGCCGCTCAGCGAGGTCGTCGAGTGCCTCGGCGGAGGCGCCGGGCACGACCGCCTTCTTCACCTCAGCGAGGACGTGCGCGAGGCGCTTCCCCGCTTCGATCAGGTTTGCCTTCTGGTGCTCGTTCTTGACGATCATTGAATGTCGAGGATCTCACGCACCTCGGCAGCGATCTCCTCGGGCGTGCGGTGGCCATCAAGGTCGACCATTTGACCGGAACCACGGAACACCTCGATTGCCGGATCAGTATGCGTCCGATATTCATCCAACCGAGCATCGAAGACATCATCATCAACGCGATTCTCGATCGTCTTGCGCAACTCGACGCGGCGGCGAACCTCGTCGTCCGGCACGATGAGATGGAAGATCTTGAACGGCCGTCCGATCCAGGTGAGCGACTCGACGACAAGATGAGCCTCCGGCACCGTGCGCCCCGCGCCTTCAAAGACGGCACCGTCATCGTCCTTGAGCGGGAAGATGGAATTGAGGAAGACGTACTGCGCGAGCCAGGGCGGTTGGAGCAGGCCAGCGTCGTTGACTTCTTTGATCTTTCGCCCTGCGGGAGTGTCTTGGGTGCGCATCATGCGGAACCAATTACCGCTCGAGATGACTGGCCAGCCAGCCTTATCCGCAAGCAGCTTCGCCTGCGTGCCCTTGCCGCTCCCCGGCTTACCGACAAAGAATATCGTGTGTGGTGTCTCCATGAGACCTATCCTAGCACGGGATTAGTATTCGCGGAGCGAGACCTGCGCGTCGATCTTCTCGGCAAGGTCGAGAGCGACCTGGACGGCGATGAGGAGCGCGGTGCCGCCGAGGATGATCGTAGTGACGCCCGTGAGCCCCTGGATGATCGACGGAGCGACGGCGAGGAGGCCGAGGAAGACCGCACCCGGGAAGGTGACGCGGTTCGTCACGTTCGTGATGTATTCTTCCGTCTCGCGACCCGGGCGCACGCCGGGGACGAAGGCGCCCGTCTTCTGGAGATTCTCAGCGACGCGAGAAGGCTCGAAGGTGACGGCGGTATAGAAATACGTGAAGAGGATGACGAGGATGAAGTAGACCGCGCCGT
>JAJYHF010000034.1:0-7005 GCA_021784875.1 bacterium | reverse complement strand
CGCGCCGTACTGCCACGGGTTCGCGAGGAAGGCGCTATACCAGGTCGCGGCGCCTACGGCGAACGAGACATGCGCCGCGCCGAGCATCGAGAACGCCATCTGCGGCAGGAGGAGGAGCGAGAGCGCGAAGATGATAGGGATCACGCCCGCCTGCAGGAGGCGGATCGGGAGATAGGTCGCCGCGCCCTGCGAGAGGGCCGCGCCGCGCACCGCCCGCGCGTAAGCGATCGGAATCGAGCGCTCCGCGTCCGAGACGACGACGACTGCATAGGTCATCGCGAGCGCGAGCACGAGGAACGCGAGGTAGGCCGGGATACTCGCCGCTGTGGCAGCGAAGAGGGTCTGCGAGAGGCTCTGCGGCACGCGTGCGAGGATGCCAGCCATGATGATGAGGCTGACGCCGTTGCCGATACCGAACTCGGTGACGAGCTCGCCGAGCCAGGTGAGGAGCATCGAGCCGGCGACGACGAGCGCGACATTAGCGACGAATGCCATCGCGCCGAGATGGGCGATCACGCCCTGGCTCTCGAGGAGGAGCAGGAAGCCGACGCCCTGCAAGAGCGCGATCGGGATGGTGAGGATGCGGCTCCACTGGATGAACTTGGCGCGCCCGGCCTCTCCCTCCTCGAAGTACGCATTCTTCACGCTCGGGAAGACGATCGTCGCGAGCTGCATGATGATCGATGCGGTGATATAAGGGCCGACGCCGAGCATCGCGAGCGAGAGCTGCGAGAGACCGCCGCCCGAGAAGAGGTTCAAGAGACCGAAGAACTGGTTATTCGCGAAGAAGGACGCGAGCGCGGCATGGTTGACGCCCGGGATCGGGATCGCCGTAAGGAAGCGGAAAGCGACCAACGCCCCGCCGAGGAAGAGGATGCGACGCCGGATCTCGGCGTCGCCGAAGGAGAGTTTGATCTTGCGGATGAAGGAATCAATCATTGATGGTTCCGCCGGCGGCGAGGATCGCCTCACGCGCGACTTTCGACAGCGAGCACCCTTCGATGATGAATGCCTTGGAGAGCCCGCCCTCGGGGCTCACGCCAAGAAGCTTCACCTCCGGTGCGCGACCCTTGGCCCGGCGCACGAGCTTCTTCGCGAGGAGCGTCGCAGGCGAGACGGTCTCCCCCGCGGCGAAGACCGCTTCAAGCGTTGCGAGATTCACGACCGCTGCCGCGATACGATTCGTGCGGACGGTGCGGGAGCGGTTCTTGCCATGGCCACGGAGCTTCGGGAGCTTCTTGATGGTGTCGCGCATCTGCGGGCGGATCTTGTGTCCGGCGCGGGCGGATTGGCCCTTAGTGCCGTGACCGCTCGTCTTGCCGCGCTTGCCGCCACGACCGACCGGAGCCGGCTTAGTGCGCTTCGTACGAGGAGTGAGGGTGTGGAGTTGCATAGGAAAAGGTTATCGCGTGCGGAGCTGCTTTAAGGCTTCGACTGTCGCGCGCGCGATGGTGAGCTTGTTCTTCGAACGCGAGTGGATCTTCGTCACGACATCGGTCACGCCGGCGAGCTCGAGCACGGTGCGCACCGCCGAGCCGGCGACGAGACCGCGGCCTTTCGAGGGGATGATCTCCACGGTCGAGGATGCGTATTTTGCAGAAACGGTGTGCGGGATGGAACCCGTCGGCGTGCGGACGACGGTGATCATATGCTTCTTAGCATCGCGGGTCGCCTTATCGATCGCAAGGGCGGTGTCGACACCCTTTCCGAGACCGACGCCGACGCGACCCTTCTTATCGCCGATCGCCATCGCGAGGGAGAAGTTGAAGCGCCGCCCGCCCGCCATGACGCGCGCCACGCGACGAGCCTCGAGCGTCACCTGATCGAACTCGCTGCGTTCGCGAGGCGGACGCATACGGCCGCCCGCGCGCGGCGCACGCGAACGCAAAGCTCCATGGTCGCCACGCCCCCGAGCGCCGCGTGCCGCCGGCGTTTCCCGGACCGGAGCCGTCTTGGCCGCAACGGCCGCCTCCGGCGCTCCGCCCTCTCCTTGCATGCTTTGCACTCCTGGTTCCATCGTCGTCATACTATTAGAAAATAAGTCCTCCTTCGCGGGCCGCGTCAGCGAGTGCTTTCACGGCTCCGGTATAGCGGTACCCGGCACGGTCGAAAACGACCGTGGTGACGCCCTGCGCCTTCGCCGCTTTGGCGATCGCCTCGCCGACCGCCTTCGCCTGAACGGACTGCGCTCCCTTGAAGGAACGGCCGTGCGCTGCCGCGATCGTCGCGCCCTTCGCGTCGTCGATGAGCTGCGCCGAGACGAAGCGGTTGCTCCGATTCACGACGAGGCGTGGACGCTCGGTTACGCCTTCGACACGAGAACGTACGCGGATGTGGCGGCGCTCACGGAGTTCTTCCTTGGTTGTCGGTTTGCGGTTCATATGATGTTAGACGGCTTTCTTGCCCTGTTTGCGCCGGATGACCTCTCCCTCGTAACGGATACCTTTGCCGAGGTACGGCTCCGGCGGCTTCACGCGACGGACGTTCGCCGCGAACTGTCCGACTGCCTCCTTATCCGCGCTCTCGAGCGTGACGACATTCTTCTCGACCTTCGCCGAGACGGTCTCGGGAATCGCGAGTACGACCGGATGCGAGAATCCGACCGTGAGCACGAGCTCCTTGCCCTTGAGTTCGATCTTGTAGCCGACGCCCTCGAGGATGAGCTTCACGGTAAACGGCGTCTCGACGCCTTTCACCATGTTTTTCACATGCGCCGCGAAGGTGCCGGTGAGGGCGCGCGCGAGGCGGGAGTGGTCCTTCGGCGCCACGATGATTCCTTCAGTACCGACGGTGATGCCGACCGCGGGATGCACGCGCTTCGTAAGCGTGCCCTTCGCGCCCTTAACGGTCAACGTACCGCCCGAGACCGAAACGTCGGCCTTCCCTGCGGCAATAGGTTTTTTTGCGAGGCGGCTCATAGCTTACCAGATTTCAAACAGCTCCTCGCCGCCGACATGCGCCGCGCGTGCCTCGGCATCCGAGACGATCCCCTTCGACGAGGAGAAGATGCGCGCGCCCGTACCGCCCTTCACGCGGTGTGCAGCGGTGCTCGGCGCGTAGAGACGGCGACCCGGCTTGCTCACCCGCTTCACGCCGCGCAAGCGCGCCTGGCCCCGCTCGTCGTAGGCGAGCTCGACCGTAAACGTCTTCTTCACGCCTTCGGTCGGAACCTCCACGGCTGCGATGAAACCGAGTCCTTCCAGCTTCTTCGCGATCGCGACGAGGTGCGACGAGTACGGCGCGACGACCTCGCGCTTGCCGGACATCGCGGCATTCTGCAAGCGGATGATGAAATCGCCGACGCGGTCAGTAACCATACCTACCAGGATGCTTTCTTAACGCCCGGGATCTTCCCCTCGAGCGCGAGCTCGCGGAACTCGATGCGCGAGAGACCGAATGCGCGCATGTAGCCGCGAGAACGACCGGTCACCGCGCAGCGGTTCTTAAGCCGCACGGGCGAGCTGTTGCGCGGGAGCTTCTGCAGGCCCTCGGCATCCCCGGCAGCCTTAAGGGCCGCACGCTTCTCGGCGTACTTCTTCACGAGCGTGGCCTTCTTGTTCAGGCGCGCGAGCTGGGATTTTTTAGCCATAAAAAATAAAGCTCCGGGGAGCGTGCCTCCACCCTATCAGCGTTTTACGCTCGAGTCAACGACGAGCGGGAAGCCGAGATGGCGGAAGAAGGCCTCGGCCTCGGGCTTCGACTTAGCCGTGGTGACGACCGTGATGGCAAAGCCGAAGACGTCCTTCAGGTCCTCGTCCGAGGTTTCCGGGAAGATGGTGTGGTCCTTGATGCCGATGGTGAAGTTGCCCATCTGGTCGATCGCTTTGGGCGAGAGGCCGCGGAAGTCGCGCGTACGCGGGAGCGCGACATGGATGAGCTTGTCGAGGAAGTCGTACATCCGCGCGCCGCGGAGCGTCGCCTGGAGGCCGACCGTATCGCCCTGACGCACCTTGAAGGAGGCGATCGAGATGCGGGCCGAGCGTTGTGCCGTCTTCTGCCCCGTGATCCGCGCGAGGCGGTCCTCGATGAACTCGACCTGCTTCTTGTCGCGCTTCTTGCCGACGCCCGAGGAGACGACGACCTTCATAAGGCGCGGCCCTTGCATCGGGCTCGTGTAGCCGAACGTCCCGGCGAGGGCCTGATAGGCAGTCTGCTGTTTCTGTTTGGTGATTGACATACGCGTAACGGTTATTTCACGGCGATGAGCTTCTCCTTCTTCGTGCCCTTCACGGCTTCGGAAGAAACGCGTGTGACGTTCGAAGCGTCGATCGCTCTCGGGCGCTCGACGATACGGCCGACCTCGCCCGCACGACCCTTCAGGTGCCGCTTATAGAGCGCGATGCCCGCGACGACGACCTTGTTCTCCCGCGGCAAGGCGCGCTCGACCACGCCGGACTTGCCCTTGTCCTTTCCCGAGATGACCTTCACCATGTCTCCTTTCTTGACGTGCATATGGAAATTATTAGACGACTTCAGGCGCAAGGGACACGATCGAGTGCCATCCGCGCTCTGAGAGCTCGCGCGGCACCGGGCCGAAGATACGGTTCCCTTTCGGTCCCATCTCCTTGCCCTGCTTCTCGATGAGCACGACCGCGTTCTCGTCGAAACGGACGTATGAGCCATCCTTGCGGGCGAACGGTTTCGCCTGGCGCACGACGACGGCCTTGAGGACGTCCTTTTTCTTCACGGCCTTGCGCGGCTCGGCGGTCTGAATCGCGACGACGACCGTGTCGCCAATCCGATCTTAGCGACGCTTGCTGCCGCCGAGCACTTTGAAGATCCGGGCGATCTTGCCGCCGGAGTTGTCCGCGATAGTAACGATGGATTGAGGCTGCAACATATTATTTCTTCACGACAGCGAACCGCTTACGCTTGCTGATCGGCTTCGTCGCGACGATGGTGACCGTATCGCCGACCGCGGCGGTGTTGCCAGGATCGTGTGCGAGATAGTTCTTCGAACGAACGAAATACTTCTTATACTTCGCGTTTTTGACGTACCGGTCGACGCGGACCGTAGCCGTATCCTTCATCGCCGCCTTGATGACGGTACCGGTGAAGGACTGGGGACGAGTTGTTTTCTGTTCCATATTATTATTTCGCGGCGGCCTTGATGACACGAGCACGCTGCTCCGTGAGGGCGCGCGCTATCGTCGCACGCAGTTTCCCGGCCTGGCTCGGATCCTTCGGACGGGAGCCGGCAGCCGCAAAGCGTTCCGTGCGGAGCGCGGCGCGCGTATCGGCCAGAAGCTTCTCAAGCTCCGTGTCGGTCTTCGTGGTCATTACTTCTTTTCTTGCCATAGTAGTATCGAAAAAGCAACTTTTATCGACTCGTGACGATCGTCGTCTTCATCGGCAGCTTCATACCCGCCTTCCGCAGATGCTCGCGCGCGACCGCCTCAGGGACGCCGTCGTATTCGAAAAGCACGCGGCCCGGACGCACCTCGAAGACATAGTACTTCGGGTCGCCCTTGCCGACGCCCATGGTCACCTCGGCCGGCTTCTGAGTCACCGGACGATCAGGGAAGACGCGGATCCAGAGCTTGCCCGTCTTCGCGGTCGCGCGAGTGAGCACCTTACGTGCCGCTTCGATCTGGTTGCTCGTCAGCCGGGCCGATGAGACGGCCTTGAGCGCGACGGAACCGAAGACGACCGTGGTACCACGCGTATCCGGACGCGCGAGACGGCTGGCACTCTTGCGCTGGGTCTGCCACTTGCGATATTTCACTTTCTTAGGGAAAAGCATGGTGAAAATTTAGCTATTTCTCGCTGGCCCACGCTTGTCCTGATAAATGTTACCGCGGTAGATCCAGACTTTGATGCCGATGACACCGTACGGAAGGATCGCCTCGGCGTGAGCGAAGTCGATATCCGCGCGGAAGGTCTGAAGCGGGATGCGCCCCTTCTTAAGCTCCTCTTTGCGACTCATCTCGGCGCCGCCCAAGCGGCCGGAGATCGTAATGCGTACGCCCTCGACCTCGCGCGCAGCGATGACCTTCTCGACCGTCTGCTTCAGCACGCGGCGGAACGGCATCCGCTTCTCAAGCCCTTCGGCGACCATGGCCGCGACGACCGCCGCATCCGTCTCCGGCTGACGGATCTCGTTGATATCGAGCTTGAGCGCGCGACGATCCTCCGGCGCGACGGTATGGACGACCTTCCCGAGCTCAGCGCGCAGCTTCGTCGCATTCTCGCCCGAACGTCCGATCACGAGGCCCGGCCGCGCAGTCGAGACGATGACGCGGAGCTCGGCGGCCGAACGCTCGATCTCGATACCGCTCGTGTAGGTGCCGCGCAGGCGCTTGGTCAGGAAGCGGCGGATGGCCTCGTCGACCTTGACGTTCTCGCGGTAGCTCTTCTTGTCCGCTGAGAACCAGCGGCTCTTCCAGTCCCGGATGATGCCGAGGCGGTGCGCGTAGGGATGTACGGTGTGCGTCATAGAAATTAAGCGAGAGTGACTTTCACGCGGCTCTTGCGGCGGCGGATGAGCGAGGCGCGACCGAAGGCGCGCGGCATGTACTTCTTCAGTATGCCGGCGCTCTCGACCGTAATCGAACTCACCGTGAGCTCGTCCGGGTTCTTCCCCTCCCCCTTCGCGTTAGCTGCCGCGCTCTTGATGAGCTTCTTGACCGGCTCTGCAGCTCGCTTCGGGAGGAATTCAAGCGTAGCGAGAGCGGCGGGAACCTTCTTCCCCTTCACGAGGTCGGTGACGAGACGCACCTTGCGCGGTGTCTGGTTATACGTCTCGAGGGTAGCGTTCGCCATAGTTATTTCTTAGCTGCGGGCGCAGCCTTCGCGGCCTTCGCAGCGTCGATTTCAGCCTGCTGCTTCTTGGCCTCCATCTCCTTCTGCATCTTGCCGCCGTGGCGGACGAACTTCTTGGTCGGGGAGAACTCGCCCAAGCGATGCCCCACCATCTCCTCGGAGACAAGGACCTCGACGTGCTGCTTGCCGTTATGGACGCCGAAGGTAAAACCGATCATTTCCGGGCTTATCTGGCTGCGGCGC
>JAJYHF010000042.1 GCA_021784875.1 bacterium | reverse complement strand
GCTGAGTTCATGTTCAACGATCCGGACGCGCTGGTGCGCGTCGACATGAGCGAGTTCATGGAGAAGCATTCGGTAGCCAAGCTCATCGGCGCGCCGCCGGGCTACGTCGGCTACGAGGAGTCCGGAACCCTCACCGAGCGTATCCGCCACCGCCCGTATGCCGTCGTCCTCTTCGACGAGATCGAGAAAGCGCATCCGGAAGTCTTCAACATCCTGCTCCAAGTGCTCGATTCGGGGCATCTGACCGACGGCAAGGGCCGCAAGGTCAACTTCAAGAACACGATCGTCGTGCTGACGTCGAATATCGGTGGCGAGTTCATAGACAAGCTCGCCCATATCGGCTTCGGCACCGCGGGCGCGACCGACGCATCCCGTTATGAAGAGACCAAGACGCGCGTCATGGAGGCCTTGCGCGAGCACTTCCGCCCCGAGTTCCTGAACCGTCTCGACGACATCATCATCTTCGACCCGCTTTCGAAAGAGGCGCTCGCCAGAATCGTCGAGACCCAGGTCGCGGAAGTGGTCGAGCGGCTCGCACAGAAGCGCATCACGCTCACGCTCGATCCCGCCGTGCGGGCCTGGCTCGCCGAGAAGGGTTATGATCCGCAGTACGGCGCCCGCCCGCTTCGCCGTACGATCCAGGATCGGATCCTCACGCCGCTCGCGTCTCTCATGGTAGGGCAGGGTGTCATGGAAGGCGGTGCGGTGACGGTCACGCTCAAAGGAAGCGAGCCGTACTTCGAGGTGAAGAAGCACCCTGCTCGCGGCGCGCGAAAGTCCGCAACCGTTGCATAGTCGGGCGGTATCTGCTACATTTCTCGCATGTCACAAGATCGCCTACTCAAGCTCCGGTCCACCAAGTCCACGCACGTCATCTGGACGCGCAAGAACAAGAAGAAGGTGGAACGCAAGATCGAACTCGTGAAATACGACCCCACGCTCCGTAAGCGTGTCCCCTACAAGGAGGTCAAGAAATAACACGTACAAAATCGGCCGCCTCAGAGGCGGCCGATTTTTGCGCTATACTCTGTGCATATCCGATAACCGTATTCCATTCATGGCTTTCGCAAAATTCATGGCAGGGTTCTTTGGACGGGCGCTTCGTGTCATTATCGGCCTGGCCCTTATCTGGTGGGGTGTCAGCATGTCTTCGACCGTCGGTACGATCATCGCCATCATCGGCGTTGTCGCCGCGCTCGCCGGACTCTTCAACTTCTGCCTCGCCGCGCCGCTCTTCGGCGCTCCGATTTCCGGGAAGAGTCTCGCCGAATCGGCAACTCAGCCGGCACAGGCTCCCGCACAACAGCAGCCGCCCGTGCAGGGCTAACGCGACCTCTGTCTACGATGCAAAAGGCCGCCCGAAAGAGCGGCCTTTTGCATGATTTATGGAGGCGGAGGGTGTTCGATATGCTTAAACCCGGCGGGCATAAAGCTTCTGGAAAGCATGAACAGGGCTTTAACCTTAAGGCGCCCGCTTTTTCTTCTCGGGAATGTTTTCGACAGTAATTTCTTTCCGACGGTCGTTGTAGAGCGTTCGAGTTGGACAGTCGCCTGACCCTATGAGGGTTACGCCAGGAATGTCTTTTATGAATTGCTGAGCCGCGTCCGGATAGCAGCAAGAAAGGACGATCTTTTCTACCTTCAGAGCAGTCTTGATTTCATTGATGTATTAGGCGGGCATACAACCTCGGGCTCTGCCCGGGGCTGGAGCCGCAGTCCACACGACTCGTTTTGATACAATGAAGCCGTCATGCGTTTCCACAAGAGCGCACATGCGACATACAAAACCGAATACCACGTCGTGTGGACTCCTCGATATCGGCACAAGCTTTTCAGCGATCCCGGAGTTAAGAAATACGCGGAAACAATACTCAAACATCCTGAAGACTTGGCGGGAGATATCGAGGTTGTCGAGGCGAACGTTCAGCCCGACCACGTCCATCTGATACTGATCATCCCGCCTCGAATTGCGGTGGCCTCGGTCATTCAGTATCTAAAAACCCAAAGCGCCAAGCTTCTGAAACAGAAGTTTCCTTTCATGCAAAAACTCGTCTGGGGGCGCCCCGGCATATGGTCGGTGGGGTACTGCGTCTCCACGGTCGGTATGAACGAGAAGGTCATCCTCAACTATGTGCGCACCCAAGACGAGGATGACCGAGGCCAGCTGCAATTCGAGTTCTAACTAACCGTCCGACGTGAGAACCCCGCACTCTGTGCGGGGATATCTTTTTTTCTTGCTGAAACCGGAGATGCTAATGAACCGGTTGCAGTAGGCAGCGTTTACAGAGATACCGGCAAATTTAAAGTGCATGTCCAGCGCGGAGTTGTCGGCCACTGGTGTGGCAGTGCTCCCCTTCTTGTTAACAATTTGGACACTTTGAAGCTCAGAGCGTCGTAGGTTCTTTCGAGCGTCAATGACAAACCCTCCCCAGCTTCGTGCAGGGGAGGGTTTAACTTTTTATATCTATCCTTCGCTTTGCTCAGGATGATTCGCTTCGCGAATCACATCCCGATCAGCACCGGGATGACCATCGGGGCTTTGTTGGTCTGCTGGAAGAGGAAGCCGGCTATAACGTCTGTCAGGTTATTTTTCACATAGTCGAGGTCGACGGGGTTCATGTTGCGCGTCGAATCCTCGATGGTCTTCTTGATGAGGAGGCGCGCCTGGTTCAAGAGGTCCTGGCTCTCGCGAAGGTAAATGAAGCCGCGGGAGATGATGTCCGGCGACTTGCGGAGCTTACCGGTCTTGAGGTTGACCGAGGCGATGATGACGAACATGCCGTCCTTGGCGAGCGACTGGCGGTCGCGGATGACGACCTCCTGGATGTCGCCGATCGAGAAGCCGTCCACCACCATCGGCGCGGCGGGTACCTTCTGCTTGTGGATGTTCAGCGTCTCGCCGTTCTCCACGTCGATGACCATGCCGTTGTCGGCGAGGACGATGTTCTCGCGTGGGAAGCCGGACTGCTCGACCGCCTTCGCGTGGCAGCGGAGCATCGAGTGGTAGCCGTAGCCGGGCATGAAGAAGGTCGGGTGCACCTGCTGGTTGATCCAGACGAGCTCGCCCGCGTTGCCGTGGCCGGTCGAGTGGACGTCCGAGGAGCGGTAGTGGATGAGGGTGACGCCGTGGCGGTAGAGGTTGTCCTTGAGTTTCTGCACCGAGAGCTCGTTGCCCGGAATGACCGAGGAGGAGAGGACGATCGTATCGCGCTCGGTGAGCTGGATGAACTTGTGCTGCTTGGTCGCGATGCGCATGAGGGCGGCGAACTCCTCGCCCTGCGCACCGGTCGAGAGGATGATGATCTTATCGGGCGGGTAGTCGCCCATCTCCTGAGCGGGGATGAGGGTGTCCTTCTTCATCGTGAGGAGGCCGGTCTTCTCGGCGATCTCGAGGTTCGTCTTGATCGATCGACCCTCGATGACGAGCTTCTTGCCGAGCTTCTCGGCGATCTGGATGATGTGGATCATGCGTTCGAACTGCGAGGCGAAGGTGCCGATGATGAGGCGGCCCTTCACCGTCTTCACGATGTCTTCCAGGGTCTGGACCACGCGCGTCTCGGGGATCGAGAAGCCGTCCCTCTCGGCGTTCGTCGAATCGGCGATGAAGAAGATATTCTTGTCTTTGCCGATCGTGCCCCAGGTCTTCTGTTCACGCTCGACCGGAACGCCGTCCTGATGCTCGAGCTTCAGGTCGCCGGTGACGACGACGTTGCCCTGCGGGGTCTCGATCGAGACGCCCATCGAGTCGGGGATCGAGTGCGTGACGGGGAAGAACTTCACTCTGGTCGAGCCGATGGTAACCGTCTGGCCGACTTCGACGACGACGACCTCCGGGCGCGGCACGTCCGGATATTCCTCCTGGCGCTTGGCGACCATGAGTGCGGTGAGGTTCTGGGTATAGACGGGCGGCGTACCGAAGCGCGGAAGGGTGAAGGGGATGCCGCCGATGTGGTCGAGATGGCCGTGCGTGATGATGACACCCTTCACACGGTCCGCATTCTTTTCGAGATACTTGGTATTCGGGAGGACGTAGTCGACGCCCGGCGCCGCCTCCTCGGACGTGAACTGGAAGCCTGCGTCCATGACGAGGATATCGCCGGTCGCGCCGACCTCGATCGCGGTCATGTTGCGCCCGACCTCCTCGACGCCGCCGAGCGGGATGATGCGTACCGTTGTCGCAGATGCGGGAGCAGGATAGTAGTCGGCCACGCGCGGCGCGCGAGTCGCCGAAGCGGTCGGCCGGCGTAGGATCCGCTGGATGCGGCGCGTAGCGCTCCCCGGGCGCCCTGCCCGGGAGCGGGAGCCTCTATCGCCGGGGCGGCGGAAGCCTGCTGGCCGCTGGCGCGGATTCTTGGAGCCAGAGCCGTTTTCGTGAGGAGCGAAGCCGCGTGGTGCAGGGGCCGGTGCCGGAGCAGGAGCTGATGATTGGTTCATGGTTGATTCAGATTATTTATCTATTGAGTAATAGATTCTGAGATTCCTCTGGAATGCTCAGTCGGCAGCTCGCGAGTGGTCGCGGGCTATCGACTGGTCATTTCTTCGCGTAAGGGACCAGGAAGGGCCACACCGCGTCGGTCTGCCGATACCAGGTCAGGGCGGAGGCGAAGCGATCGGCGGGCGTGACGATCTGCGGGAGCTCGACGCCGTGGAGGTCGGCGGGGATCGCGTAGGTGAAGTCCGGCGCATAGAGGAAGGCGGCCGGATAATCGGCGGCGATATCGTCCTCGATCTTCTGCAGGTCCGCGGTACGGGTCGCCTCGTCCGCGGAGCCGCGCGCGTCCTCGAGGAGCGCGTCGACGGTCTTGTTCGCATAAAGCGCGATGTTGAGCCCCGGATCATTGCGCTCCTGCGAGTCCCAGAAGGCGTAGAGGTCCTGGTCGCGGCCGATCACCATGCCGTAGAGCAGGGCTTCATACTTGCGTGGGCGGATGACGTTCTGCGAGAGGTCGCCCGGTTCGTAGAGTTCTATCGAGACGGGGATGCCGAGCTGCTGCCAGTCGTTCTGGACGGCGGTCGCGGCGTCTTTGAGCTCAGGGACGTTGCTCGTGCGGATCGTTATCTCGTCGAGGGTCTGCTTCGTCTTCGTGTCCTTCCAGACGCGCGCCGAGCCGTCATAGGTCCAACCGGCCGACTCGAGGACCTGTACTGCGGCCGCGACGCGGTCAGCTGGCGCGGGAACGGGGGCTTGCTTCACGTCTCCGCCGGGCGGTACCGGCCCCATGATGGCGGTCGCGGCGCCTTCGAGGACGTTCTTGGCGATGTTCTGTCGATCGATCGCGAGTGAGAGCGCCTTGCGCACCTCCGGCTGGGCGAAGACCTGCTTCTCGCTCGGATTGAAGAAGACGCCGAAGACGCGGGCATAAGGAGCGGAGAGCGTCTTCGAGGCGGTGACGTCATACGCGCTCTCGACGGCGCCGCTCTTGAGCGCGGCGGCGAGATCCTCGGTGCGCGCGTAGAAGACGAAGGTGATGCCATCGAGGTACGGCCGCCCGAGCACATAGTCAGGGTTCGCGACGAGCGAGACGCTCTCTATGAGTCCCGAAGAGTCTCGCGAGATGTTCCCGACCTTGAAAGGCCCTGCGCCGACCGGGTTCGTCTCCAGGTCGGAGAAGGGGAATTGTTCGCTCGATATCCCGCTCCAGAGCTTCGCAGGGAGGATGCCGAGCGTCGTGAGTCCGAGGAAGGGCGCGTAGGGCTTCGAGAGCGTGAAGCGTACGGTCCGGGAATCGACCGCGGTCACGCTGACGCCGGACCAGGCAGCGTATTCTGGGCTCTTAAGCGCCTCGTCTTGCGCCTCTTGGACCGTGTAGACGACGTCGTCGGCCGTCACCGGCGAGCCGTCCGAGAACTTTGCGTTCGCGCGGAGCGTGAAGGTATAAGTCTTCCCGTCCGGCGATATCTCGTAATTCTCGGCGAGCACGGGGACGAAACTGCCATCTCCCGAGAGACCCATGAGGCCGGCATAGGTCAAGGCCGAGAGGTCGCGATCCGCGTCGCTTATCGCGAGGAGCGGGTTGATGAATCGCGGATTGCCGACCTCGCCCTCAGTGAGCGTGCCGCCGTAGGTCGGGATCCGTACCAGAAGCGATTGCTCGAGAGCATAAAGGTTCGTGAGCGCGGCGATGGCGACGAGCGCTGCGAGCACATGGAAGATGACACGATCGCCCGGCGAGAGAGCGCGGATGCGCGCCGCGAGTCGGTCGAGCGCGGGGATGCTCCGCGAACGCGTCAACCGCTCGCGCATCTCCGGCGTCATGACCCCGCCAGGAGGAAGTTCGCTATCGCCGCGAGCACGAGGAGAATCGCGATGATGATCGTCGCGTTGAACAGGAACTTCTCGGCGCCTCTGCGCTTATAAAAGGTCGACGCGAAATTGTCGCCGCCGAATGCTCCGCCCAAGGTCGCGCCGCGCTGCTGGAGCACGATGCCGACGGTGAGGAGGATGGCGAGGACGATCTCCGCGTACGGCAGGGCCGATACGAGTGCCTCCATGGTGCCCTTAGCATAGCACGCCCACTCCCCGGGACGCAATATCATGGGAAGAAAATGGGAGAATATGCTATGATATGGCTCATGAAAAAGAGCATCAAAAAGCCAGCACGCCTCTCATCGCTCGCGGTCGAGTTCGATCGCGAGGAAGACGGTCGTTGGATTGCTGAGATGCCGAAGCTCCCGGGCGTGATGGCCTACGGCGCGACGAAGCGCGACGCCCTCCAGCGCGTGTACGCGATTGCGCTCCGCACGCTCGCCGACGATGTCGAGAAGGGCTCTTTCTTTGCCCCTGTCTCCCGACTGTTCGGTTATGGGATGGCCCACCGCTAAGGCCGCCCGAGTATTGAAAGCGCTTCTTTCCATCGGCTGGCGCATCAAGCGTCAGGATGGTTCGCACCGCACGCTCGCGCGAGCCAGCTGGCCGGACTACACCTTCGCCTTTCACGACCGCGAAGAGATCGGGCCGCGCATGCTCGCCCGCATTGCCAAGCACACCGGCTTCACGCCCGAAGACCTGTAAAAACAAGAAGCCCCGCACAGAGCGAAGCTTCCGCGAGGCTTGTTAGAGAGCTGACTTTACGACCTCAACTACCTGCCGCAACGAGAGGCTCGTCCCATTCAATCGAGACCCGATGATGCTGCCAGTCTCGGGGCCGCCCCAGCCGGGCTCAAGCGCGTTGAGTGCAGGGAGGGCTGCATCGACACGGATGTTTTTACCGGTAACGACAATTTTTCGTGTCTTGAACTTATCCGAGCTTGGGTTCAGGAAGACCGCGATTCGTGCACCCCTCGCATACAGAGTCGAAACCTCGGTCTTCCAGGCGGGACTCTCAAGGTAACAGAGACACAAACCTCTGTTGGTCGTGTCCCACGCGGCATTCTGAGGAATCCCTTTTCCCAGGCGAGTCCTGGTCTTTGCTGCTGCGTACTCGTCGAAGCCGGTGAGAGGACCGAACGGATCCTGCGCTGATTCGACGATGGCCTTCAACAGTTCGACGCCTTTATGGAGCTGCTCTAGCGGATCGTGCTCTAGGAGGCGCATACCGCCGAATACGTCCCATAGGGTAGGATGGTCGTCTGACTGGAAAACCAGTTGCCGTACGCTGGCTTGGTCGATGAAACGGACCAAGTTCGCGACACAGAGGAATGCCCGAGTGTCGCTAAGCTCGCTGCTATCCCTGACCCCCGGAATCCCTCTGATTCCCGCGCCACCGCCGTTCAAGAGCATGTCGAATGCCTGAACAGCGGCGGATACGCTTAAGTCGGTGGGCGGATTGTAGCGACAGAAGTTGGACAAGTTATTGTCCCCCTTGTTGCCGACCGCTATGCAGATGACCGAAGGGTCCTCCAGGTCGGCATTACAGGTCCGCGCATCCTGTTCGTGCGTGGTCACTACCGTATCCCTCCGATTTATGCCAAGGAGATACGCTGCCCCTGCCGTACTCAAACTCACTCTTCCTATCAGCACTTTCCGTCTTGTCTTGTTCGGCGCCATGCGGCACCTCCTTTTCTTTTAATTTATTTTGGTTTGTACAACATCTGTCGCGATGTAATCATGGCTTGATGATGGCGTCAAACTTGCGGCGATACTGGCTTTTTCTTATACTTACTCCATTCGGGCACGATTAGCAGCTTATATTTTTTAACGCTATGGCGAAGAAGATTGCACTCGTTCCGCTCAGCGATCGCATCGTGGTGAAGCCGGCGGAGAAAGCGGGCGAGAAGACGCTCGCCTCGGGCATCATCATTCCCGAGACGGTGGACAAGGAGAAGCCGATGCAGGGCGAGGTCGTCGCGGTCGGTCCCGGCAAGTACGACGACGGGAAGCACATCCCGATGCAGGTAAAGGCGGGCGACACGGTCCTCTTCGGCAAGTACGGCTATGACGAGGTGAAAATCGACGGGCAGGAGTATTACATCCTCGCTGAATCGAACGTGCTCGGCATCGTCAAATAACGGCTAACGCATATCATCATGGCAAAACAGATCCTCTTTTCCGAAGATGCGCGCAAGGGCATCGCGAAGGGTGTTGCACAGGCTGCCCGCGCAGTGAAGGTAACCATCGGCCCGAGAGGGCGCAACGTCGTCATTGAGAAGTCCTACGGCGGCCCCCGCATCACGAACGACGGCGTCTCGATCGCCAAGGAGATCACGCTCCCGGACCGCTTCGAGAATATGGGCGCGGAGATCGTGAAGGAGGTCGCGAGCAAGACGAATGACACCGCCGGAGACGGTACGACGACCTCGGTCGTCCTCTTCGAGGCACTCGTCGCCGAAGGGCTCGCACGCGTAATGAAGGGCGCGAACGCGATGAGCATTCGGAGCGGCATGGAGAAA
>JAJYHF010000035.1 GCA_021784875.1 bacterium | reverse complement strand
ATACGAGCACACGCCTCGTAGCGCCGACTGGTACTGGGTGCTCGGCATCATCGCCGCCGCCGGCGCGATCGCGGCCGTACTCTTCGGGAGCTATCTTCTCGCACTCTTAATCATCGTCGCGGCGGCGGCAATCGCCCTGCGCGCTGCCAAGGAGCCGCCGATACACCGCTTCGCTCTCGTCGAAGACGGGCTCCTGATCGGCGAGGAACTGCATCCCTTCTCGCGGATGACCTCGTTCACCGTCTTTGAGAGCATCGACGACAGCCTGCCGCCAGAACTCTCGATCAAGAACGATTCCTGGCTCACGCCGCACTTCGTGATACCGCTCGCGGACGTCGATGCCGATCTGGTCTACGACCACTTCCTCGAGCATGTCGACGAGGGCGAGCACAGGCCGACGGTCGTCGACCTAGTGGCAGTTTGGCTCGGGTTCTGATATAAGGAAGAAAAGGCTCTCGTCGTTCAACGGATAGGACACCAGCTTGCGGAGCTGGCAATCAAGGTTCGATTCCTTGCGAGAGCACCAGACGATTTTATCTTCTCCGGTGCGCTAGTATAAGGCAATGCGATACATCTCTACCCGCACAGGAGGCGATCTGCGGACGTTTACGAAGATTCTGCTTGAAGGACTCGCGCCCGATGGCGGGCTGTACGTGCCAGAGCGGTATCCGGAAATCTCCACAAAAGAACTCGACGGAATGCGGACCATGTCGTACCCGGAGCTCGCCTATACGGTCTTTTCACGCTTCGCCGATGACATCCCCGCGACGGATCTCAGGCGCATCATTTTCGACACCTATACGAAAGAACGGTTCGGGAGCGACGAGATCGTCCCGGTGAAAAGGATCGACGACGGCCTCTATCTCCTCGATCTTTCCGAAGGACCGACGCTCGCGTTCAAGGACATCGCGCTGCAGCTGCTCGGGCGCCTTTTCGAGTATGCCCTCGACAAAGAGCGTGCGACGCTCACCATCCTTGGCGCGACTTCGGGCGATACGGGTTCCGCAGCAGAATATGCGACGCGCGGGAGAAAGGGCGTGCAGGTGTTCATGCTGTCGCCGTACGGCCGCATGAGCGAATTCCAGCGCCGCCAGATGTACACCCTGCAAGATGAAAACATCTTCAACATCGCGGTGCGCGGCACGTTCGACGACTGTCAGGATCTCGTGAAATGCCTTAACGAGGACGCCGCGTTCAAGCAGCGCTATCATCTCGGCGCCGTGAACTCGATCAACTGGGCGCGCATCGCGGCGCAGGTGCCTTATTATTTCTGGGGATACTTCCGTGCGACCGGATCAAACGCCGAGCAGGTGTCGTTCGCCGTCCCGTCAGGCAACTTCGGCAACGTACTCGCCGGCTACATCGCGCGAC
This sequence comes from bacterium, assembly GCA_021784875.1. GTDB lineage: Bacteria > Patescibacteriota > Minisyncoccia > Phycocordibacterales > Phycocordibacteraceae > C7867-001. The sequence goes on along the minus strand of JAJYHF010000035.1, from coordinate 37,046 downwards.
GGATGGGCCTGCCAATCAAGGAGCTCGTCGTCGCCACCAACGAGAACAACGTGCTTGAGGAATTCTTCACGACGGGGCGCTACCGTCCGCGCAAAAGCGGCGAGGTTGTCGCCACATCGTCTCCCTCGATGGATATCTCCAAGGCGTCGAACTTCGAGCGCTACCTCTTCGACCTCGTCGGGCGCGACGGGACGCGACTGCGGGAGCTCTGGTCCGACCTGCGGACCCGCGGCTCGTTCGATCTCGCGAGAACGCCAGAATTCGCCCGCATCGGCGAGACCGGCCTCGTCGCCGGATCGTCCGCGCACGCCGACCGCCTCGCAGCTATTCGCCTATTCTCCGCGAAATATAGCGCTCTCATCGACCCGCACACGGCGGACGGCGTGACGACCGGCCTGAAGCACCAGGAACCGGGCGTGCCGCTCCTCTGCCTCGGAACCGCCCAGGCCGTTAAGTTTGCGGGCACTATCCGCGAAGCGCTCGGCCGCGAGGCACCCCTACCCGACAGCTATCGGGAACTTGCGGAGCTCCCCGAACGCGTCGAGATAATCGACGCAAACGCCGACACGCTGAAGCGCTACATTACCGAACACGCGTCGCAGCATTGCGTTTCGCCGCACATGGCTTATACTGCGGACCTTATAAGGAAATGAAAAAGAAGAAGACGATCGCCACCTCGGGAACTCGGTTCCTCATCGATCTCCACGACTGCCGTCGGGGAATCACGCTCGATCAAGGCTTCTCTCTCGAGGCGCTCGTCCGCGCCGTCCAGGACGCCGGCATGACGGTGAAGAACGCTTCCATCGTCCCCTACCCCGACGGGACGGTCAATGCACATCTCGACCTTTCAGAATCGCATTTCTCGATGGGCACCTACCGCGAGGCGCGGCACGTCGCAGGCGAGCTGAACGTCTGCAACGAGACGCGAAACAATCGCCCGTACGGCCGCAAGGCAGCCAAGAAGATCGCAACCCTCTTCGAACCCGCGAAGGCCGAGATCGTCGAGAAGACCTGGAAGACGCGAGTGAAGTGAGGTAGAACATATAGTGATGAGATCGCTCTCGTCATTCAACGGATAGGATAGCTCCCTCCGAAGGAGCCAATGCCAGTTCGATTCTGGCCGAGAGCACAAAGGAAAACCCGCGCGCCGCTTTAGCGGCGCGCGGGCTTTTCTTCACCTACTTCGCCCGCGTGACGGAGGCGGCAAGGCGGGACTTCTTGCGCGCGGCCGTGTTCGGCTTGATGACGCCCCGCTTCGCAGCCTTGTCGATTGCCTTGTAGGCGGCCGGGAGGAGCTTCTCGGCGCCGGCGACGTCCTTGGCGGCGAGCGCCTTGGTGAACGACTTGGTCGCGCCGTAGAGCGCGCTCTTGCGGCGCAGGTTGAAGACGTGCTTCCTCGCCGAGGAGCGGTTCGCCTTCTTCGCGGACTTGGTGATTGCCATGTCTCGCTAATCTACCGCGTATGCGCCGTATCCGCAAGGTGCTACGATGCTCCTATGATCCGGCAGATACGAGGAACGGTTCTTGAGGTGAATCCAGGAAGCGCGGTCGTCGAGATCGCGGGGTTCGGGGTGTTGGTGCATCTCGCTGGAGGCGAAGGGCTGGCGATCGGGCAGGAAGCCCGGCTCGCGACGCATCTCACCGTGAAGCAGGACGGGATGGAGCTCTACGGCTTCAGCGATGCGGCCGACCGCGACTTCTTCGAGCTCGTGCTCTCCGTCTCGGGTGTGGGGCCGAAGACGGCGCTCGCGATCCTGCGCAAGGCGCCGCGCCAGGCGCTCGAGGGCGCGATCAGCAAGCGGGATCTCGATTACCTCACGAAGGTCGCCGGCCTCGGCCGGAAGAGCGCAGAAAAGATGATCGTCGAGCTTGCAGAGAAAGTCGGAGATCATGCGCACGACGACGCGGACGGCGAGGTGTTCGACACCCTTGTCGCCCTCGGCTACACCGAGCGCGAGGCGCGCAAGGCGCTGCAGGCCGTCCCGAGCGAGATCATCGGCAAGGACGCGCGGCTCAAGGCGGCGCTCTCCGCCCATCACTAGCACCATGTACGAACTCATCAATCGAATCGTCCGCCTCCTGAAAAAAGTCGTCCCGGAACCGGTCGTCGGCTTCTTCCGCAGGCCCTACCACGCCGCCCTCGCCCTCCTCATGGCGGCCTCCTACGGCTTCCCTGCTCGCCGCCTTACCGTCATCGGCATCACCGGCACGAAGGGTAAGTCGACCGTCGCCGAGATGCTCTTCTCGATCCTGCGCGCAGCTGGCCGGAAGACCGCTCTCCTCTCGACCATCCGCTTCGCCATCGAGGACGAGTCCGAGCCGAACCGGTACAAGATGACCTTACAGGGCCGCGGCTTCGCGCAGGCCTTCGCTAAGAAGGCGCTCGACGCGGGCTGCACGCACCTCGTCATCGAGCTCACGAGCGAGAGCGTCCTCCAATACCGGCACTGGTTCCTCTCGCTCGACGGACTCGTCGTGACGAACATCCAGAAGGAGCACCTCGAACGGCACGGCGGCTTCGCGGACTACGTCGCGGCGAAACAGAAGATCGTGGAGGCGCTCGCACGTTCATCGAAGCGGTGGCGCATCCTGGTCGCGAACGCGGATGTGCCGGAGACAAAGAGTTTCCTCGAAGCCCATGTTTCCGAGGCGATCGGCTTCAGCGCCCACGAGCTCGGCGCGCTCGCAAGCGACGACCGCTCGACGAGCTTCGATTACGCCGGAACGCGCTTCTCGCTCCCCCTTCCCGGCGCCTTCAACGCGATGAATGCGCTCGCGGCGGTGAAGATGGCTGAGGCGATCGGTATCCCGCCCACGACCGCCGCAACAGCACTCGCGAAGCTCCCGCCGGTCCGGGGCCGCGTCGAGCGCATCGAGGCCGGACAGGATTTCATCGTCGTCGTCGACTACGCACACACGCCCGATTCGCTCCGGGCGCTCTATGGTGCATTCCCGAACCAACGGCGAATCTGCGTCCTCGGGAACACGGGCGGCGGCCGCGACGTTTGGAAGCGCCCTGAGATGGGTCGCATCGCGGACGAGGCCTGCGAGACGGTCATCCTCACCAACGAGGACCCGTATGACGAGGATCCGCACACGATCGTCGCCGCGATGGCGAAGAGCATGGCACGTACGCCAGAGATCATCATGGATCGTCGCGAGGCGATCCGCGCCGCGCTTCGCGCGGCGCGCCCGGGCGACGCGGTCCTGATCTCGGGCAAAGGCACCGACCCCTATATCATGGAAGCACACGGGAAGAGGACGCCCTGGAGCGACGCCGCGGTCGCACATGAAGAACTCGAACGGCTCCAAGCAAGAAACTGATATTATTAGGCTATGGAACATGACGCGTGGTTTTTTGTAGGGGTGTTCGCCTTTATCTTCATCGTCTGGTTCGCTATCGGCGGACCGACGCGCCCGATCTCCTTTTCCGGTCCGACGCTCTCGCTCCCTGGCGCGCTCGGTGGCGGCACCTACCTCTCCTTTCCGAAAACGCCCTTCAATGTCGGCGGCGTCTCGATCTCTCTGCCGGGTTCCACGGGCAAGAGCGGTTTCGGGAATCTCCCTGTCCTCCCCGGCGGGAGCTCCTTCGGCACGCCTTCGACCTACCATGGCATCGTCACCATGGATCATTACGTCTCCGGAGCCGGCTCGACCAATCCCGATCAGGAGTACGTCGAGATTTCCGTCTCGTCGAGCGCGAGCGTGCCGGTCGACATCACCGGATGGACGCTTAAAAGCGACGCTACCGGAAACGCAAGCGTGATCCCGAAAGGGACGGAGATCCCGACTTCGGGCATCATCAACGCTGCGCAGGACATCGTGCTTCAGCCGGGCGAGCAGGCAATCATCGTGAGCGGGCAGTCTCCTATCGGCGCTTCCTTTCGTGAGAACAAATGCATCGGCTACTTCGGCGCCTATCAGGACTTCTCGCCTTCACTCCCGCAAGATTGCCCCGATCCCTCTGACGAACTTTCATCCTTCTATGACGCGAGCGGCTATATCCGCGACGACGCTTGCATCGAGTATGTGAAAAGCCTCCCGCGCTGCAAGCCGGTCCTGACTCCGCCCACGACCCTTTCAGGCTCATGCCAGACCTTCCTGGTAAAATACTTGAACTACAACGGCTGCCTCGAGGCGCACCAGAACGACACTGACTTCCTCGGCGACACTTGGCACGTTTATCTCGGCCGCTCTGATTCGATGTGGCGGCCACAAAACGAGCTGGTGAAGCTCCTTGACGACAAGGGCGACACGGTAGACGCGTTCTCGTACTAGAAAAGATAAGGTGAAAGAGGTAAAGTGGATGCGACAGGAGGAATGCGCCCATAGCTCAGTCGGTAGAGCAGCTCCCTTTTAAGGAGACGGTCCCTGGTTCGAGTCCAGGTGGGCGCACATGGAACGCGCGGCGTTCGAGAAAATGATCGAGGAAGGCTACGAGCGCCTGCCGGAGCGGGTGCGTAAACAGATCGAGAATGTCGCCCTCCTCCTCGAGGACGAACCGTCGGAGGAAGTCCGCGAGCTCGAGAAGCTAGGGGACGACGAGACCCTGCTCGGCCTCTATCAGGGCGTCCCGCGGAACGCCCGCAGCTACGAGGCGAGTATGGAGCTCCCTGACACCATCACCCTCTACCAGTTCCCCATCGAGGCAGCGGCCGAGGAGGATGGAAAAGACGTGCGCGACGTCATCGCCGAGACGATCTGGCACGAGTTCGCCCACCACTTCGGCATGGACGAGACCGAAGTCCGCCTCCGCGAAGCGGAACGCGGCGAAGGACTTTAAACCGACAATACGAAGCGCTCGAGGGCCAAGGGGAGCGAGAGGCCGCCGCGGCGGGAGGATTGGAGGAGTTCGATGAGGTCGAGGGAGAGTCGTCTCGCTTCATCCCGAGTCCACGCCGCCCTTCCCTGCCTGCCGGCAGGCAGGTCCATCAGGTCGCGCGCCTTCCAGTGCAGGAGGCCGTGGAGCATCTCGGGCGCGTCGCCAGCCCGGAGCGCGCGCTCAACCTCGAGCCAGAGCTTCTCGCGCGAGCGGAAGGCGAGCGCGTTCACCAGCGCGGAGTTGAATCCGCGGCCGCCGGAGACGGCCGCGGGTTTGTCGTACTTATATTCCGCCTTCGCGAGGCCCGCGAGCTTCTTCTGTTTGGCCGCCATGAGCTTGGGCGCGAGGATGAGGATCGCATTCTCCGAGGCGGTGAGCACATCGAGATGATCGTCGAGCAGATTCGTCGCCGGTGCGCTTTCTTCATCGTCACTGCCACGCACAGTCTGATAGGGATTGTCGATGAGCACCAGGAGCCGCTTCACGAAGAGCCCGCCCGAGAGCGCCGCCTGCTCAAGGGTGGCGTCCGTAAGGTCCTCGCGCGCGAGGCGCGCGTAGGCGAGGTTCGGCTCCTTCTCGCGCGCTTTTGCGATCCATTCGAACGCCTTCGTCCGCGCTTTCGCCTCATCGGAACCATGGAAGAGGTAGATCATAGTACGTTTACCGTATCGATTCGCTCCTGCAAGAAATCATTCATGATTGCGTAAATACGCCGGTCATGTTTGAACTCATTTGTGAGGCGACCTGCAATGATTGCGTCCGAGACATTGTTCGCTTTAGCTGCAGCATGAACAGCCGACTTTATGTCGTGAGAAGTATTCATCTCCTTACGGAAGGTGATAATCGTCGCGTCGAAGTCATTAATAAGCCACTTTTGTGCGAACTCATCAGCTTCTTTTTCCACCTTGCCATCCCGCTCAGTATCAAGATCGACGAAACACTCCTTCTTGCTGTGCAGAAGAATGTGTCCGAGTTCGTGGAATAGGTTGAACCAAAACTTCCCTTCGTCTCGTTTGTGCGTATTCAGCATGAGAAGTACTTTGTCTGGCGCGACCCACTTCGCCGCACCTTGTGCGTGCGTGTTGCTTATGAGTGGCATGTACGCCACGACAATGCCACAATCAGCGAGCATCTGTTCTATCTCTGGTAGATATGCTTCTTTCCTCTCACGTGATAAACGCTTCAGTTTCGGTAAACTTGCCTTGAGTTTCTTTTCATCATAGGGGACGGTTTGTGTCTTTTGTGCCTTTATCTCGCCGATACGAATCCATGCAGCGAGCGCGTACGGATCAAGGTTGTCACGGTTATGCTTACGAAAAGCAACCTGCGTCGTCGAACCAATATACTCGAACGAGTCAACACCGAAGAACCGTTGCAACTCAAGTGCAATCACTTGAAACGACTTCTCCGTCCAACGGAGACCACTCACAAACGAACCGCCGAGCGCCGCGAGTTGCTTGTAGGTGTGCTGAAGGAGCGGGAGATAGTTCTTCACCTCGCTCGCGAGACGTACCCCTTCTTCGAGTCGTGCCTTGTCTGCCTCATAGATCTGCTGGAGATTCGTCCAGTATTCCGCAGATACCGGGAACACCTTGCTCAATTTGAAGGCGGTCGTGCGCGTAATCGGGTTCTTGCCCTTCACAATCTCATTGAGCACCTTCGTTGAGATACCGATGCGCTCCGCAAGATCTGCTTGTGTCATACGGAACTCTTCAAGCATCTCCGCCAAGAACTCACCTGGGTGGACAGCAATCGGGGACTCCCAGCCGACCATCTGCCCTTTTATTTTCATCATCATAAGTTTTTATTTGTGGTAGTCCGTTATCTTTACCACCTCGAACTCGGTAATAGTCTCTTTCATATACTGAGCACCCTTCTTCTTGAAATCGCCGTGCGGCACACAGATGAGACGCTTCCCATTTCCTTTTTTCTCTAAATCGAGTGAAAACAGCCCTCATACTCTCCTTCCAAAAAATGTGCTCGACCCATACTATCTGGACACAGATCCAAGAAGTTGGTCGCCCCTTCTATACTAATCATACGACGAGCAGTAATGCGGTTACTTTGGGCATATTGCTGCACCGTGTCGTACAACTTCTGGCGTTTCCAGTGTATTTTCATACTATCTCAAAAAAGGATTGCCCGCAACTTTTATTTACCCATCGTGTGTATAGAAATATCATAGATTAGATTGGTAATTCTGGCAACTATTTTGTCGCCTTAACCCCCTACTTAGGAACAGCTAGACGCTCGCTAGACTTCCCCAATCGGGGCCGGACTTCATCGTCGCAAGGATAGGAACGCCGTACGTCTCCTCTCCCTCAAGCGCCGATTCCATGATCCGTCGGATCGCCGGCGAGAACTTGCCGACATGTTCCGAGCGAATCTCATAAACGAGCTCGTCGTGCACCTGCAGAAGCAGGTGGGCGTCTTCTCGGCCTCCTTCCCGCTCGAGCATCTCGTCGACTCGTACCATCGCGAGCTTGACGAGATCCGCCGAGGTGCCTTGGATCGGCGCATTGATCGCCATGCGCTCCGCTTGTGCGCGGACATACGGTAGCGACGACTTCATCTCCGGGAACTGTCGGCGACGACCGAAGAGGGTCTCGGTGTAGCCGTTCTTACGCGCGAAGCCCTTGGTCGATTCGAGATACTCCGTAAGCGCCGTGAAGGTATGGAAATAATCGTCGAGGAACTTGTGTGCCTCGGCGGTCGTGCTCCCGAGCTGGACGCGGAGCGCGTTGACGCCCATACCATAGAGGATGCCGAAGTTGATCACTTTGGCCCGGCGGCGCATCTCGCGGTCGACCGCGTCGGGAGCGACACCGAATACCATTGCCGCCACTTCCGTATGCACGTCGCGACCCGCGCGGAAGATGCCGCAGAGCTTCTCATCGCCCGAGAGGATCGCCGCGAGCCGGAGCTCGACCTGAGAATAGTCGAGCGCAACGAGCGTGAAGCCCTCCGACGCGACGAACGCGTGTCGGATCGCCCGCCCGCGCTCGGAGTGAAGCGGGATGTTCTGAAGGTTCGGATTCTGCGAGGCCATGCGGCCGGTCGTCGTGCCAGTCTGGATGAACTCGGCGTGCAGGCGACCGTCCGCTCCGAGCTGTGCTGGCAGGTTCTCGATGTAGGTGGAAAGGAGCTTCTTCAGCTCGCGATACTCGAGCACATCGCCGACGATCGGGTGCGCGTCGCGGATCTTCTCGAGCTCGCTCTCGCGCGTCGAACGCATGCCCCCGGCCGTCCGCTTCTGTTTCTCGGGGACGATATGGAGCTCGTCGAAGAGCACCTCGCCGAGCTGCTTCGGCGAGCTCACGTTGAACTCGCGCCCAGCGCGCTCGTAGACGCGCTTCTCGATCGTCCGCAGTTCTGCCCGATACTCTTCCGCAAGCCTCGCGAGCACGTCCTTGTCGACCAAGATGCCACGCTCTTCCATCCCACGTACGACCCCGATAAGCGGCTTCTCGATGCGCTCGTAGACGTCCTGTAGGCGCCCCGTCTCGCGGACGAGCTTCGTGAGTTCGGCGTCAGCCTCGGCGAAGGTCCGTTTCTTGGTAAAGGCGAGAACGTCGTCGAGCGAAGGATTGGTGAACTCGGAGGAGATGAGCCAGAGCTTCACCGCCGCCTCGGCGAGCTTTGTCGGGTCGATTTCCTCTTGTGGCGACTCTTGCTCCGCTTCCTCAATGTCTTCGCTCGCGATGCCTGAAGCACGCTCGATCACCGTCTTCGCTCGGTCGCGCAAGGAGCGGAAGCCGAATCCGTCGAAGGCGGCGAGCACGGTCGCTTCCTTGACCGCCCTGCCCCACGGCTCCTGCGGAAGCGAGAAGGCGATCGGCGCGTCGAGGCGGATGGTCGCAAGCGCCTTCGAAAGCCGCGCGTCCTCCTCGTGCTCCTTAAGGAGCGTGATGGCGCGCGCCTTGATCCCTTTCTTCTTGAAAGCGTCCTCGCCGCCCTTCTTGCCGAGCTTCGCGTAGATGTCCTCGACACTGCCGAAGGCAGTGATGAGCTCGGTCGCCATCTTCTCGCCGATACCCGGAACGCCTTTGATGTTGTCGGAGGGATCGCCGCGCAGACCTTTGTAGTCGGGGATAAGCGCAGGCGGGAAGCCGAAACGTTCTTTCACCGCCTTCTCATCGTAGAGAATGGTGTCGCCCATGCCCTTCTTCAACGTGTAGACACGGACGCGAGCATTATCGACGAGCTGAAGCGTGTCCATGTCGCCCGAAGCGATGATGACGTCGACTTTCTCTCCTTTCAATCCGTGTGCGATGGTGCCGAGGAGGTCGTCCGCCTCAAAACCTTCTTTCTCGTAGATCGGTATGGAAAACGCTTCGAAGATCTTGCGCGACTCCTGGAGCTGCCGCGCGAGCGCGTCGTCAATCGCGGCGCGAGTGCCTTTATACCCTTCGAACGCCTCGTGACGGATGGTAGGCTTCGGCAGGTCGTAACAGGCGGCAAGATAATCGGGACGGAGCTCAGTGATAATCTTCAGGAGCATCGAGACGAGGCCGTAGAGCGCGCCGGTCGGCTCGCCAGAAGGGCTCGTGAACTCGGGCAGCGCGTGATAGGCGCGATGGATGATCGCGTGCGCGTCGAGGAGGACGAGGCGCTTCTTATTCGTCATAGGAAATGGTATGGATGCCGTCTTCGCGAGCGGCAAGGGCGATGCGGATCGTAACGGGCGGCAACAGGTCCGCGACCCGCTCCGGCCACTCGAGCAGGATCAGGGTACCAGGATCACGCATGAGTTCGGTGAAGCCGAGCGCCGCGAGATCGGCGCCCGAGGCGAGCCGGTATGCGTCGATATGGACCAGACGTGAGAAGCCCGCGCCGCTCCGCGGCGTGGGCAAGGTATAGATCTTCTCCAGCACGAAGGTCGGGCTCGTCACCTCCTCCTCGACCCCGAACGCCTTCGCGACTGCCTTCGTGAAGGCCGTCTTCCCCGCCCCGAGCTCGCCCGAGAGTGTGACCAGCGTCGCGCTCTCAGCGCGAGGCTTCAATCTTTCGGCAAACCGCTTCGCCTCGGCCTCAAGCTCCCCGATCGAGCCTATCTCCTTCTCCATCCCGCTATTGTACCGCCAAAAGATGACGCCCGCTTCTCTCGAAGCGGGCGTATGAACCGTTGTTTGTCTTACCACCGGCGCCAGTGCCGGTAGTGCCACCCATATCCATAGTAGTACGGATAGGGGTAGTAGCACGGGTAAGAGTAATACGGATATGGAGCCACCGCCGTTGCCGGATACGCCGGCGTAGCAACCGGGAAGACACCCATCAACTGAGTATCCCCTGTCTTGGGGTTGTATACCCCCACGGCACACCCCGTCGCGAACAGAATGATGATCGTCACGAAAAGAATGGCGAACTTTTTCATTTCATCACCTCCCATTCTCCAATACGGCGGTATATAAGTTCGCTCGCCATATCGGCTAGGTACATCGCGTCATCCAGAGCACAATGCGCCGTTTCCCTGTCGTCCGTTAGCCCCAAGTCCTTTAGGTTGGCTCCCATTTCTCGGGCATAACCTCGGTACAAGGAATCGAGGTCGATACCCGACCAGCCGTAGGGATTTGCTTCCCCTGTTTTGTAGCAGTAGTCCTGGAAAAGGTTTGCTATGAACACGGAGTCAAAAAAACCGTGTCCGTCACCGGGACGATCCGCACATCTCCACCAGCAGTCTCCTTAATATCCTTGATCCACCTCATGAAGCGTGAGACGCCCTCAAACACTCCTTCGCCAAGATCATAGAGGCCTGTGACGACGAGCCCGGGATCGAATTCCTTTGAAGCTGGGTCGAATCTCAAGTCGGTCACTTTCATGACCTTTACGAAACTGAGACCGGCGCAGCCGATCTTCACAGCCTCGGGCTCAAAGCGCGAACTTTTCGGCTTGAATTCGGCATAGAAAGTAAGTCCTTCCTTGAGACGCTCTTCCTTAGTCAGTTTCTCCCGCGTTACCACGCAGGCACCCCATGACATGACGCTGTGAATGCCGACCGTATTTCCAGTGCACTCGATGTCGTTGGCGATATAGATTCTTTTCTGTTCCTTCGGTTTCGGTTCCAATTCCGATTCCCCCTTAATTATGGTTATTTAACGACCTTCTGGACATATACTGAACTGGCTTTCCTATTTTGTCAAGAACGCCGCAGAAGCGCCGGGAGGCAATGGTATGATGCCCTTTATGGACCTGCCATTCGACACGAGCAAGGAGGAGCGGGAGCTCGCCGAGACACATCTGCGGGAGGAGGAGGATGTCGCCCGTATTCTCTCCGAGAAGTACGGCATGGGTTATGCCGACCTCTCGATGCAGGAGATCGACAATGACGCGCTCCGCACCATCCCGGAGAAGGACGCGCGCGAGGCAGAAACGGTCGCCTTCGCCCGCGTTGCCGAAGCGCTTTCCATCGCCGTCCGTAACCCGAACAATCCCGCGTATCAGAAGCTCCGCGAGGACCTCGTCGCTCGAGGATTCTCCCTCACCGAATACCTCGCCTCGAAGAAGAGTATCGATCTGGCGCTCGAACATTACGGCGACCTCTCCCTCGCTACCGAATCGAGAGCGGGCAGTTTCGCCGTCGACCAGGGCGTGTTCGACGAGATAAGCCGCGACAGCAGTGCTCGCGGCGCACTCACCGCGAAACTCGACGAAGCGGTCAACCTGAAATCGCTCAATCGCGTCTCGCGCATCTTCGAGACCGTCCTCGCAGGCGCCTTCGCGCTCCGCGCCTCGGACATCCATATCGAGCCCGAAGAGGAGAAGACGCGTCTGCGCCTCCGCATCGACGGCGTACTCACCGACGTCTACTTCTTCGACTCTGAGACCGCGCGACAGATCAATTCACGCATCAAACTCCTTTCAGGCGTGAAGCTCAACGTCACCAACCGCGCGCAGGACGGCCGCTTCTCGGTCACCTCCGCCGACGGCGGCGAGGTCGAGATGCGCGTCTCCTTCATCCCCGGCAACTACGGCGAAGCGATCGTAATGCGTATCCTCGATCCGAAGGCGACCCAGGTTTCCTATAAGGAGCTCGGCATCCACCCGAAGCTCCTCGCTCGCCTCGAAGAGGAGATCCGGCGCCCGAACGGCATGCTCCTCACCACCGGTCCGACCGGCTCGGGTAAGACAACCACGCTCTATTCCTTCCTCCGCGAGATCCATACGCCGGAAACCAAGATCATCACCATCGAGGATCCGGTCGAATATCATCTCGAGGGTATCGTGCAGACGCAGGTCGCGGGTGAGCAGTACACCTTCGCCGACGGTCTCCGCGCAATCGTCCGCCAGGACCCGGATGTCATCATGGTCGGCGAGATCCGCGATGGCGAGACGGCTGATATCGCCATTCAGGCCGCGCTCACCGGTCACTTCGTCTTCTCGACCCTGCATACCAACGACGCGGCGGGCACCTTCCCCCGCCTCGTGGACCTCGGCGCGGACCCGAAGTCCTTCGGCTCGGCCGTCACCGTCTCGATGGCGCAGCGCCTCCTGCGCCGCCTCGATCCCGACCAGAAGAAAGAGCGGCCGCTCACCCACGAGGAGAAGGCGATGATCGCCAAGGTATTCGAACCGCTCGAGGACAAGTCCCTCATCCCGGAGAAGATCGAGACCGTCTGGGAACCAGTCGCCGAAGGCGATAGTACCGGCTACAAAGGCCGCATCGGCCTCTACGAAGCGATCTTCATGGACGACGAGCTCGCGCACTTCCTTCGCGACAATCCGCCCGATGCCGACATCGCCAAGCTCGCCACCAAGCAGGGCTACCTCACCATGGCGCAGGACGGCATCCTCAAGGCGCTCGCAGGCGTCACTTCCCTCTCCGAAGTCGCCGCCACCGTCGACCTGCCCCGCTAATGGATTCTAAAAGCACGCTATAGGACAGAGTACAACCAACCATAATCCACCCTTTTTGGGTTGCGAAATTGGTTATGTGCGGTAGCGTATATTTACATCCTTGGGGATGTTGAACTTTTCAGTGGGAAAGGAGAGTTATGGTTACAGGAAAGCCGGGAGAAGAGGGGGCGCCACCCGTCATTGGAGGCGTAAAAAGGTACAAAGGGGTTTTGTTTTTCGTGTTCTACGGAATACCGAACGAAGCCCTGCCCAGCTTACGCAAAAGCCTTGGTGGCGAGGCAGGGAGAATTCATAAAAATAAACACGGGAGTGTGAGCATCTTTCCCAAAAAATGCTGCAAAAATACCATACTTAGGATGGCCGTCATCATAAGTGAAAGGCTCGGTTACCGGGTAAACACTCGCACCGTTCCTATCGTCTGGTAGCCGCTCTTTCGTTCACATTCGACCGCGGGCTTTGAAAGCCGCGGTCGTTCATTTTCATACCGATCTGATATCTTGATGCCAGAAAAACAAAATCCCGTCCGTACTCCTCAGGGCAAAAACCGGCGAAATGCCGGGTAGACGAAGCACCTGAGGAGATCCCCAGTGCCAGCACCGAAGTGCCGGACCAGAGAGTCCTTGGGGAATCGCCCGAAGCCGTCAAGCCTTGCCCAGAGGAGTATGAACAGGATCAAGTAACCGTGCTATCATATATAGCACCACCGGTTTTTTATGTCAACCCCCCCTGAGAAGTCCTCCTTGCCCGCTGCCTCGCTCGATGCGGCTCTCCGCCCCGCTTCGTGGGATGAATATGTCGGCCAGGCGCAGGTGAAAGCGAGTATTCGGATCTCCCTCGACGCCGCCAAGAAGCGCGGCAGTATGCCGGAACACCTCCTCTTCTATGGCCCGCCGGGCGTCGGGAAGACAACCCTCGCCCACCTCGTCGCCGCGACGCTTGAATCACCCTTGAAGACGACCTCCGGCGTCGCGATCGAGCGCGCCGGCGACCTCGCCGCCATCCTCACCAACCTCGACCCGAACACCGTCCTCTTCATCGACGAGATCCATCGCCTCTCGCGCAAGATCGAGGAGCTCCTCTACCCCGCCCTCGAGTCCGGCCACCTCGACATCATCCTCGGCAAGGGTCCTTCGGCACGCACGGTCGAGCTCGCGCTCCCGCCCTTCACGCTCGTCGGCGCGACGACCCGCGTCGCCGAGCTCTCGGGCCCGCTGCGCTCGCGCTTCGGCGGCGGCACCTATCAGCTCGACCTCTACGGAGACGAGGACCTGCGCGCGATCATCCGCCGCTCGGCCGCGCTCCTCGGCCTCGACGCGCCGGAGGAGACAATCGCCTCAATCGCTGCGCGAAGCCGCGCGACTCCGCGCGTGGGTAACGCACTCCTGAAACGCGTCCGTGACTACGCTGAAGTCCACGAGAAACCGCTCTCCTCCGCGCTTACCGACGAGGCCTGCGAACTCTTCGGCATCGACGCGCTCGGACTCACCAAGGACGATCGCCGCTATCTCTCGACTCTTCTCGAAGGCTTCCGTGGCGGCCCGGCCGGCGTCCGCGCAATTGCAGCCGCGCTCCATGAGGAACCCGAAACCGTCGAGCACGTCTATGAGCCCTATCTTCTGCGCCTCGGCTTTATCGAGCGTTCCCCCCGCGGCCGCATCCTCACTATGAAGGGGCGGGAATATCTAGATGCAACGACAAAAAATTAGTTTATTTGTTTTGAAATCCGTTGTGTCAATTCATACGGCGATTCTTGTCGTAGGTTTTTTAGGTTTGTTTTTAATATTTTTAAATCCTTTTAAGTTTTTCTTTACTATTTTCTATTTGGTTGTTGTAGGCCTTGAAATTATATTCTTTGTAAATTGCCCTCTGACTATTATTGAGGATAAATTGAGATTGCGTTTACGATTGGGAAAAGAGGGGGAGAATTTTATCAATAGAACTTTAAAGAAACGTTTCGGTTTTGTTCTTCCTGACAAATTGATCATGTTGGTGTTGTTCAGTTATTTCGTAATTTCAATAGTAAATACTTATCATTATCTCAAGTAAGAATTGGGTTTCGAAACAAATTCGTTTCCATTTTGGTATAGTTCCATCATGTCCGGACATTCCAAGTGGGCACAAATCAAAAGGCAGAAGGGCGTCGCAGATGCGGCGCGGAGCCGGGTGTTCGCGAGATATGCACGGCTCATCACCCTCGAGTCGAAGAAAGCGAGCGGCTCGCTCTCTGACCCAGGGCTCGCGGCCGCCATCACGCGCGCCAAGGCGGTCAACATGCCGAAGGAGAACATCGAGCGCGCGGTGGCCAAGGGCGTCTCGAAGGATGCGGGCACGCTTGAGCGCGTCACGTATGAAGCCTACGGCCCGGGCGGCGTCGCGCTCATCGTCGACGCGCTCACCGACAACAAGAACCGCACCACCCAGGAGGTGAAGCACCTTCTCTCGAAGCAGGGTGTCGAGGTCGCTGCGCCCGGTGCGGCCGCCTGGGCCTTCACCAAACAGGGCGAGACGTATGTCCCGAACGAGCCGCTCGCCGAGATTGCCGGCGCCGATGAAGAGAAACTCGCGAACATCCTCTCCGCCCTCGACGAGCACGACGACGTGCAGGCGGTCTTCACTAATGCACGCGGCTACGAGAGCACCGACGATGCGGATACTGGCGATTGATCCCGGCTACGACCGACTCGGCATCGCGGTCATCGAGGGCGATCCGTCGAGGCCGACGCTCGTCTGGAGCGACTGCGTCGAGCCACCAAAGGGAGAAACTGCGGAACGCCTCGCGGTCGTCTTGCGTGCTGTCGGCGATGCTATCGCCGCCTACGCGCCCGACGCGCTCGCCATCGAGACGCTCTTCTTCAGCAAGAATACGAAGACGGCGCTCAAGGTCGCCGAGGCGCGCGGCGCGATCCTCGCCACCGCCGGCGCCGCTTCCCTCCCGGTCGTCGAGTGTTCGCCCCAGGAGGTGAAGCTCGCCGTTACGGGCTACGGCTCGGCCGACAAGAAGGCCATCGAACTCATGGTCCCGAAACTCATCAAACTCCCGCAGAAGAAGCGCCGCGATGATGAGCTTGACGCTATCGCGATCGGCATCGCCGCCCTCGCGAGCGCACCCCTCCGTCACTAATCCACACCCCGGCGGAGACCCTCTTGCGCGAAAACGTCTTTCTGATAAATCTATACCGTATGCCTGACGACGAACAACTTTTCGACAATCCTCTCGACGAGGAAATTGAGCTTCCTCCGGAAGGCGCTCTCGACGACCTTGAGGACGGCGAGGATCTGAGTCCTGAGGGGGACGAGCTTGAAGGTTTCTCTATCCTCGGAGAAGAAGACGAGGGGTGATACCTACTGAAACCGAATAAGTGATACCATGCGGGGAATGGCTCCCCGACACCGCACGTTTCCCTGGCGGCACACGCTCCTGGTGGGCGTCTTGATCCTTCTCGGCCTCGGTTTTCTTGTAGCAGGTCTCCTGCTCATCGACGTATCGATCACGCCGGCGCCAAGTATGAGCTCCTTCGCTGCTCGCCAGGTCGATCAATCGACCAAGATATACGACCGTACCGGCCAGGTCCTCCTCTACGACTACAACCGCGACGCGCGGCGGGATGTCATTCCGCTTTCCGCCGTCTCTCCCTACAGCATCCAGGCGACCATCGCCATCGAGGACTCGAGTTTCTATGAGCATGGCGGTATCCGCCTCTCCTCGATCCTGCGCGCGGCGATCGCTGACGTCTTCGGCGGTTCGCTCGCGCAGGGCGGTTCGACCATCACGCAGCAGGTCGTGAAGAATACCCTTCTCACCAACGAGAAGAGCATCACGCGCAAGGTCCATGAATGGGTCCTTGCTATAAAGCTCGAGCAGGAATATTCCAAGGATCAGATCCTTGAGGCTTATTTCAACAACATCCCGTATGGCGGGACGCTGTACGGAGTCGAAGCGGCCTCAGAAGCTTATTTCGGCGTAGCGGCGAAGGATCTCGATCTCGCGCAAGCCGCCTATCTCGCCGCGATGATCCAAGCGCCTTCTTACTACTCCCCTTATGGATCACATCGAGCTGAACTCGACGCTCGGAAAGATCTCGTCCTCGATCGGATGCAGACGCTCGGGTTCGTGAGCGCCGCCACCGCAAGCGCTGCTAAGGCCGAGAAGGTCGCCTTTTCGCCGACCGGAACGAAGACGACCATCATCGCGCCGCATTTCGTCTTCTATATCCTCGACCAGCTCAAGCAGCAATACGGTCCCCAAGCGCTCGTCTCCGGCCTCACCGTGACGACGACCTTGGACGCGGATCTCGAGACGCACGCCGAATCGATCATCAAGGATGCCGCTCCGACCCTGCGTAAGAACGACAACGCGAGCAATGAGGCGATGGTCGCGATTGCGCCCTCGACCGGCGAGATCCTCGCGATGGTGGGATCGAGCGATTTCTTCAGCACGACGACCGACGGACAATATAATGCCGCGCTCGCTCTCAGGCAGCCCGGCTCGACCATGAAGCCTTTCATCTACTCGCTCGCGCTCGAGAAGGGCTACACCCGCGACACGGTCGTCTTCGACACGCCCACCCAGTTCTCGACCGCCTGCGCTCCTTCAGATATAACGAACAACACCACGCCTTGTTACGCCCCGCAAAATTACGATGGCGCGTTCCGTGGTCCGATGACCTTAGAGACCGCGCTCGCGCAGTCGATCAACATCCCCGCGATCAAGATGCTTTATCTCGTCGGCATCCAGAATGCCATCAACCTCGCGAAATCGATGGGTCTCACCTCCCTCGGCGACGCGAACCAGTACGGCCTTACGGTCGTGCTCGGCGGCGGCGAAGTACGGCTCCTCGACCTCACCGGCGCCTATGCCGCCTTCGCCGACAGCGGCACGAAGAACACGCCGACCGGCATCCTCGAGGTCGATGACGGTCAAGAGAACGTACTCTACAAATATTCCCCTGATCCGGTCCAAGTGCTTCCTGCGAATATCGCAAATGACATGAACGCGATGCTTTCGGACAACCCCGCCCGCGTGCCTGAATACACACTCGACTCGCCGCTCTACTTCCCCGGCTATGACGTGGCGGTGAAGACCGGCACCACTGACGACACACGCGACGCCTGGGTTATCGGCTACACGCCCTCGATCGCTATCGGCACCTGGGCCGGCAATAATGACAACAGCCCGATGGTGAAGAGCATCGCAGGAATGATCCTCGCGCCATCCTGGCACGACATCATGGCCTATGTGCTCACGAAATACCCCAAGGAATACTTCGGGGAACCGGATCAGATATCCTCGAGCGTGCCGCCGATGCTCCGCGGCGACTGGCAGGTACCCGACAAGAACGGCACGGTCATCCCGCACAGCCTCCTCTACTGGACCGACAGGAACGACCCGCAAGGCCCGCCGCCCAGCGACCCCTCACAGGATCCGCAGTTCTCCCGTTGGGAGTACGGCGTGCAGTCCTGGTATGCCTCGCATCCCGCCCTCTTCGCGGCCAATCCTCCCCTCATGGTGCCCCTTTCTGCTCCGCTCTCGACCGCTTCTTCCTCTCCTTCCGCCACGACTTCGCCGGCGATTTGATATTACAACCAATCTCTACTGATTCATCGGCGAGACGAGATAGAGGAGCGAGGTGTCGCCGACGCCCTTAATGACGAGCGGACGACCGGGGCCGGCTGCCATGAGCGTGATGCTTTCCGCCGGCGTGAGCGCGAGCGCGGCAGAGAGGTAACGGTGGTTGAAGGATATGTCGAGCGCGTTTCCCGACACCTTCGCTGTAAGAGCTTCAGACGACTCGCCGATATCGGTATTCTTCGCGAAGAGCGCGAGCTGCCCTTTCTTCGGATCGAAATGCAAGACTACCTTCTGAAAAGAATCGGAAAAGATGGTCGTCTGTCTGAGCGCCGCTTCGAAGTCCTTACGGAGCACGATCGCCTCGACGATCGATTCCTTCGGGATGATCTGACGGTAGTCTGGATAGACCGCGTTCGTGAGGCGCGAGACGAGCATCCCTGAAGGACTCACGAAGGCGCACTGGTGTTCGTCGAACGAGATGATGATGTCTTCGTCGGGGAGCGCGGCGGCGATGTCGAACGCGTTCTTTGCCGGGATGAGGAACTTCCCTTGCGTCCCCTTCTGTACCAACGGCACTTTTTTCTCAGCGAGACGGAAGGAGTCGGTCGCCACTGCCGTCAGGACGCCGCCTTCGATCGAGAGATAGATGCTCGCAAGCTCAGGGCGTATCGTCGAGGGCGAGGCACAGGACGCGATCGAGGTAAAAAGGTTCTTAAGCAGGACGCCGGGAAGGACGATCTTATTTTTCGGGTTCTCCGGGAACGGGATGGAGGGAAAATCGTCATAGGCGACGGTCTTGATCGAACTCTTGCCGCTCCCGCTCATTATCGAGACAATGTCGCCGGTATGCTCGAGTGAGAGCGTCCCATTCGGCGATAAGGAGCTAGCGATCTGTTGAAGGAGGAGAGCCGGCAGTGCCACAACACCCTCATCCTTCATCTCTCCCGCGAGCTTGAGATCTATGCCGGTCTCGAGGTTGGTGGCGCGCATCTTTATCCCGTCGTCGCCTGCGATGATAAGGATCGATGAGAGCGCGGGTAACGAGGCGTTCTTCTTATCCGCGAACCGCGCTGCGATATGCACAGCCTCCGAGAATATTTTTTTATCAATGATGATATTCATACTCATTCCTATTAGCAGCGTGGATAAGTGGAAAAGCCGTCAGAGGCGCGTCTTTCCTCGCGTATTCGGCCGAAGGTAGATTCAAAAGCTGGGGATAATGCCAAGGATAACATCATACGAGTATCGAGCGGATGGATTGGATCTCCTTTGCGAGGTCGGTATCCACAACGATATCCTTCTTTATCTTCTCACAGGAGTGGATAACGGTCGTGTGATCGCGACCGCCAAGCTTCGTGCCGATGGTCGGATACGAGACGTTGAAATCTTCGCGCAGAAGGAACATGATCACCTGTCGCGGCCGCACCACCTCGCGCCGCCGCGTCTTTTCATAGACACTCTCCTCGTCGATGCCATAAAATTCAGCAACCTTCCCCACCACATGCTTCACCGACACGTTCTTTGCCGGTTTAGCGAAGGAACGGAGCGCGTTGCGGACTTCTGCGATGTCAGGAGAGGTTCCCTTCGCTTGTGCCTGGCAGACGACATAATTGATCATCCCTTCAAGCTCGCGGATCGAGCCGGGCGCCACGGTCGCGACATGCTCGATGACCTCGTCAGAGAAGAGGAATCCGTGTGCAGCGGCTTTCTTCCTCACGATTTCCATGCGTGACTCCGTATCCGGTTCGCTGATGTCGACGGCCATACCGCTCGCGAGGCGCCCTTTAAGCCGTTCTGCGATGTCCGGGATTGCGGCTGGTGATCGGTCGGAAGAGAATATGATCTGTTTGTTCGTGTCACGGAGAGCGTTGAAGAGATGGAAAAGCTCCTCCTGCGTCTTATCCTTCCCCGAGAGGAACTGTATGTCGTCCATGATGAGGAGGTCGTACTGGCGATATCGGTCCTTGAAGCGGTTCGCGGTCCCTGCCTGCAGCGCATCGGTATAATCGACCGCGAACTTCTCAGAGGTAAGGTAGAACGCTTTCCGTCCCGGATAGGACTTCTTGAACTGATTACCGATCGCCTGGATCAGGTGCGTTTTCCCGCGGCCGGTATCGCCATAGATAAAGAGCGGATTATAAGCGATACCGGGACGGGTGAGCGCGGCTTGCGCTGCCGTATGAGCGAGCGCATTGAAGGAACCTATCACGAACGTGTCGAAGGTATAGCGCGGGTTGAGATTGTCGCTCTTATTGATATAGAACTCATCGAGCGGGAGCGAGAGCGCTCCGGCGGCTGAGGAGCGAGATTCTTTCGGCGGTTTCCGCCGCTCGTCCTTCACGATGACGTATTCGATATTCCGGAATTCATACGAAACATCCCTGAATATCTTCAGAAGGAGGGTGTTGAACTTCTTTACATACCAATCCTTAAAGAATTGGCTCGGCACCCCGATTTGGACCACACCATCCTCGCCGATCTTCACAATGAAACTGTTCGAAAACCAAGTCTTGAAGTTCGCGGAAGAAATGGAAAGCTCGACCTGCGTCAGTACATACTCCCAAAGTTCCTGTAGGTTCCGCTTATCCATATATATATAGAGTGAGTATACTCTCGTTCATGAACGGGACCAGGCTGGCGGTTTGGGGAGAACCTGTTAGTATGGTGTGTATAACCGAATACCCATATGCCGAAACGAACCTACCAGCCGAAGAAGAAGAAGCGCGCCGGGACGCATGGCTTCCTCTCGCGTACGAAGACCTCCTCGGGGAATAAGATCGTCCAGAAGCGCCGGCGGAGCGGCCGAGCTCGTCTCGCTGCCTAAATTCCCCGTGTTTCCGCGCCGACAGCGGCTCCCGCGTGCTATCTTCCCTGCCGTTTTGAAGAGCGGTCGGCGCTTCTCCTCTCCTCATCTCTCCGTGGTCGTCCCGCTACCGGCTAGGCTTCCTGAGGGCGTACGAGGTTACGCGGTCGTGATTCCGAAGAAAACCGTACGTCTCGCTGCGAACCGCCATGCGATAAAACGGCGTATTCTCTCGGCGCTACGGACACTCGACCTCCCGCCGGCGCTCATCGTATTTCCCTCCGCTTCCGTGCGTAGTGTAAGCTATAAGGACTTGAGGGCCGAACTTGCCGATTTGCTGCGTCGCGTCCTTGAATAATCACCGCAAAATCCGTGATATCGTACCTTTTCCACGCTTTTTTCTATAATCCGATATATAACGCGCTCGTGGCGCTCATGGCTATCGTTCCCGGGTCGAACGTTGGCATCGCGGTTATCCTTCTCACTATCGCTATCCGGCTCGTCCTCCTCCCCTTCTCGCTTTCGGCGGCACGCACACAACGCGCTATGAAGACCCTGGAACCGCGCATCAAGGAACTTAAGGAGAAGCATAAAGGCAACAAGGAGAAAGAAGCAGTCGAAACGCTCGCCCTCTATAAAGAAGCGCGCGTGAACCCGTTCGCGAGCATTTTGACAGCTATCATCCAGATTCCCGTCCTGCTGGCGCTCTATTGGGTCTTCCGCTACGAGCCATTCCTTACCGTCGACGCGGCGCGTCTCTATTCCTTCACGCCGATCCCGCACGGCGTATCGCTTCAGTTCCTCGGGATATTGTCGGTGATGGGACAGAGCCTCACCCTTGCGATCATCGCCGGGGTAACCCAGTTTTTCCAGGCGCATATGGCACTTTCCGGCACCATGAGCCCGACTGCCCAAGGAGGAGGCATGCAGGAAGGTTTCCAGAAGATGCTCGGCGCACAGCTCAAGTATGTTTTCCCGTTCATCATCGGGGTCATCTCCTACACCACATCCGGCGCTATCGCACTCTATTTCATAACGACCAACCTCGTGGGTGTCTTCCAAGAATGGCACGTCCGCCGCACGCTCGATAAAGAGGCGAAAATGGGAGCCTCCGCTGCCTAGAGCTGGTAGCCCCAGAGCGAACCGTCATTCTTGTTGACGAAGACGAGCTCGGTTCCGAGCGGATCGACCGCGAGCGCGGTGGCGTCGAGAGTATCATTCGTCTCTTTAGGGAAGTCGAGCACAAGCTCGGCATACCGGCTCGCGACGTCGATCTTCCAGATCCGGTCGCTGAAGTGGACGGCGCCCTGATACCAGTCGTCCGGATAGGTGGCGCTCGGCGGATTCTCGGGGATGCCGCAGTATGCGGCGGAATCATCAGCCGCCCAGACGCACTTGTCTGCGATGGTGGCGACCGGGAGAGGAGTCGTCTGGCCGGTTTCCGTATCCACGAGTTCCATCTGCATGGCGCTGCCGGATGTGTAGCTCACGAGCGCCCATTTCCCGTCCGGGCTCGGCAAGGCGACTAAGCCGTTCAAAGGCCCGGCGACGCGAGAAAAGTCTCCGGCGCTGTCTACCAAGAAAGCATCGCCCGCGAGTTCTGCGGACGGCTTGCTGAACGCTAGGTACTTCCCTTTCCCTGCGAAGGATACGCGCACGGCCGAGAGCGGAGTCGTGAATATCTGGGAGGAATGTGTGCCATCGGTCTTCTCAATCGAGGCGACAGAACCGTTTGCGCCTGAGGCGAGCGTGAGCACGCTTGTCGAGGATACGGCGATACCGGCGAGGTCCTGAGGCAGGAAGAACCCTTGCGTGCTGCCGTCCGAAGAGGCAGGGAGCGCATAGGTGTTTATGGTCGAGAAATCATCGCCCGAGAGATACTGGACGAACGCGGATGAAGCGTTCGGGAGCCAATAAGCGGATTGGATGCCCGGGAGCGTGCGATTGCTGATACGGGTGATGGTGTCGGCGCGGGTGAGGTAGGAGAAGACATTGCCGCTCTCGCGCTCGATATATGAGACGGAAACGTCAGAAGAACTCGCCGTGCCTTGATCAACGACGGCCTCGCCCGGCACGGCCGGCCCGGCGCTTATCTTCACGAGTCGTGCTGAGACGGTGGTCGGCGCGGCCGGCACCGTCTCGGGCATGTCCGTGGGCGTTCCTGCGCTAGGGCTTGGATTTGCGGACGGGAAATTCGTCGTCCCTGAAGGCGTGGTGGCGATCGTCGACGACGAGCCGGCGAAGAATCGGAAATATACGAACGCGCCGGTCCCAAGGAGGGCGATGATGACTGCGGCGATGATGAGGATGCGGCGCATAGGTTATTGGAATGGTGCCCAGCTAGGATTTTTCGAGCATAAGGCATTGAGCGCTGTAGACACGGCACCCTTACTCCAGCAAGTCAAAGTTTCGGAGTAGCATTTTCCGCTCGCCCCACCAGGCAAGGCTGTCGTGGGTGTTGGCGAACAAGGGATAGAGAAAGAGTACCCAGGATATTTACTGACACAAGTGGTACCTGCGCTACCGGCGCATACGCTCGCAAACTGGATAGCATCAGAGGCGTTGCTCGAATTATCTGATGTTACAGCCAGCGGCTGAAGCAAATTTATGATGTTGACCATAGACTTCAACCCGCTGGTACTCGTATTCACGAATACGTATTCTTTCTTAGTTTCGCACATCACGTCTTCAGACGTGACAGTCCCGTCAGTTAATTTGCTTTGGTTGGTCACATAGAAATCCCCGTTATTTTGGGTACAGCTATTACCCCACTGCTGAGCCGCCGCATCCGAGGGGCAGGTGGCGAACTGAAGGATGCCGGGTGCGCCGGTCACATTGCAAACGCTCGATTGCTGGTCAGTGGCGGTGAGACCGCATGTCGTACAGGTCGACGCCGGGCTTGTTCCAGTGCAAGCCGGATCGACTTCAGGATTCCGAGCACATGTCGAATCGACATCCGTCCATCCAGAACCAAGGACATTCGCACAATACTGGCCTGCGGGGACTGGCACCGTCTTGAATTGTGAATAGGTGACGCCATTGCAGACGTTTCCGGTACTTGAGCCTCCGCCGCCGTACCCCCCTCCGCTCGTGCTGACTTCGGCCGGAGGCGGTACGTTTTTGATCGCCGGCAAGTTGAGCGAGAGGTCGAGGATGCTCGGGTTGATGATAGAGAAGACGACATACGGCGAGAGGACGAGCGCGAGGCCGCCGAGCGCCTGATAGACACGCTGCTTACCATCGGTCTTCTTACTGACCGAGTCCTTCGTCGATATCTCGAGCCCGCCGCGGATAATCTCGATGACGGCGAGTATCGCCGCGAGGCCGACGAGGTAGCGGTAGAGGTTGTTGAGGAAGTTTGCGAGCGAGGTCGAGTTAATGACGCTCGTGCTCTGGGCGTCGGTGAGACCGGGGATGGGTGCGAGGGGGACGAAACCCGACCCTGAGCTCGCGGCGAGCGCGTGCGGCGCGAGCCCAGCGAGAGCGATAAGGAATGCGGCGATGACCAGAACCTTTTTCATAAGCCGAAGAGATTAAAGCCACTCTTGTTTGACCCGAAGGAGAGCGAGAGGTTCGTGGAGGTTTGCACTTCTCCTACAGAAGCTGAAACGGAGGCTAGGGCACTACCCTGTCCGTTTCCGGACGGGCGCATGGTTATCGTATCGCCGGATTGTGCTGGTTGGCCGTTCAGGAGCCATTGGATCGTTGGCGTCCCGTTCGTGAGCGAGAAAGAGAACGGAGCCGCGTAAAAAGTGTCTTCGGCGCCCGTGATGGTGTAGGTATCGCTCAAGGCATGATCAAAAAGGACGCCGAGCAGAGGATCGACCCGGTAGATGCGCAGAGAAGGCTCCTCTGGAGAGACCACCATCGTCGCGCTGCCGCTCACGCTCCCGTCCTGACTCTCGACCGTGACGGATACGGTGCGAGCGCGATATTGGAGCGGCGCGGAAACGATGAGAGTGTTTTTGCCGATGCCGGAAAAATCGTCTTCCTGAGTGTTGTCGACCGTCCATACATATGAGCATGACGAAGGATTGATGATCTTCCCTTCCGGCGTGCGCAGATCTGCCATGGCGACCACGCGGACGTTCCCATCAAGCGGGATGAGCGGCTTCCCTGCGTAGAGCGGAGGAGCGGACGAAAGTGGTTCGGCAATCAGCGTGACGTCTTGAGCCTGGATAGAGAGCGACTGGCTCGTCGTGGAACCATTCGTCGTTATCGAGACCTGCACGTTCGTGGCGCTTCCCGCCTTGCCGACCGGGATGGCGATCGGCTGGACGCTGCCTTTATAGATCTCCTTCCCGTTTACGGATACTGCCATGATCGCATTCGCGAGATTGAGCGAAGAAGAAGTGACAGAGAGCGTCGTCTGGCTTAAGGGTTCGGGATACTGCGGAAGGACCGACATGGTAAATGACGACCCTGTGTTACCCATATCGAATTGTGCGAACGCGACGAGCGGTGAGAGGGTGAGGGCGCCGATCAGGAGAGAAATGAAATAAGGACGCATGCGCTTAGTATAGCGCACGTCAAGCGAGCGATTGGTATCTATGCAGCCCTATCAAGGCGCTCGTCCTCTTCTTGGACCCTGCTTTTAGCGGCGTTCTTAGAGAAATCAGCATAGAGTATTTTTGAAGGCCTCGGGATTGGGAGAGACAGAGGCTCATCATCAAGCTCTGACTGCGCGCCTTCGCTCTGCGTAGTAGCTTCAGATTCCGCCTCATCCGCCTCCGCCTGCTCGAGAGCATATGCTTGTTCTTGGTACGCCTGAAGCTGTTCAAGCTGCTGCTGTTTGTTGAATGCCTCCAGCTCCTTTTGATATTTCGCAAAAGCCGCTTTATCGTGCTTGATCTGGTTGCGGTACATCTTAAAGAGGGATCCGATGGTGCCTGGTAGCGCGTCGAGAATCGGGATCTCGCTTATCGCGAGGCCGCCGACGAACCAGAAAGCGTTGTCCTCAAATATCCGCCGATTCGTCATCATGAGCCAGAAACCGATAATAAGCCAGCCGATAAAGCCTACTACCATAGCCATGACCGTGCCGAACGTTATGAGCGCCGGCGCGCTGACATATCCCACTGCGCCGCTGGCGGCCGTACAGGCCGCCGCCGTGAGGCCGCCGAGCGACCCGACCCATCCGGAGACCTTGCTTGTACAGTAAGCTGCCGCGAGCGCCGGGCCGAAGAACCAGAACGATTCGAAAAAAAGGCGCAGCGCGTAGAGAAATCCTGCGAAAATGAGTACCGGTGACGCTTTGGGCCACGTCATCACCGGCGGGGGCGTGGGCGCAGCTCGGCTAAGCGTTCGCGGCATGGCGCTCCTTCTCCTCCTTTATCGCGAGGAGCTGGGAAGGATCGGAGGTGATGATCTGGTCCTCGGTATAGCTCGCGACGATCTTTATCGCGGCGTGCTTGAGCCCCGCGAAGAAGAGTCCCTCCCCCACTCCGGCCTCAAGAAGGAGATATTTCTCCTCGTCCGTGAGGTTGAAGGTCTGCTGGAGGACGTCGATGGTCGTCGGCGACTGTTTGAGGAGGAGCTGCAGAGAGGAGTTGGTGAGGATCGGGCGGCCGTACGGGCTCTTGAGGAAGTCCTCAACGTCCTGCGTGATGGTGCAGACGCCGAGGTAATACTTGCGTCCGCGCTTCGCGACGGAGTAGAGGAAGGAGGCGGTATCCTCGCTCTTCATCATCCACCAGGCCTCGTCGATGACGAGAAGGCGCTTTTTCAGATCGTGCCGGACGGCGTTCCAGATGTAATGCGTGATCATGTACATCGCGACCGGCTTGAGCTCGTCCTCCATGTCGCGTACCGAGAAGACCTCGAACTGGCGGGTGAGGTCGATATTGGTCGGCTTATCGAGGAAGCCGGCCCAGGTCCCGTGCGTGTATTTAGAAAGGCGTTCAACCAGCGATTCGCTCCCTTCCATGCCGGAGAGTACCTGCTCGAAGTCGGTCAGCAAAGGCGGCTCGGCGCCCGTGAAGTCGGCATCGCCGGTGATATCTTTCAGAGCGTAGGTCTCGCTGATGGCGCGGTCGATGATAGCGTCTTCCTCGTGCGAGAGGCCGCCGAGCATGATGCGGAAGAGACCGACAAGCGAGATGATGTTATTCCGCAGCACGTCTCTCGGGTCTTCATCCTCCTTGACTGCCGGCAGATCGAACGGGTTGATGTGATGCTCCGAAGAGAGCGAAATGTGGAAGGAACGGCCGCCGGTCGCCTTAGTAAGCTGGTCGTATTCGCGTTCAGGATCGATGACGATGACGTCCGTGCCGAACATCAAGGAGCGCAGGATCTCGAGCTTTGTCGCGTAACTCTTGCCGGAGCCGGACTTCGCGAAGACGACGGAATTGTAGTTCTCAAGCGAGAATCGGTCGAAGAGGATAAGCGAGGAATTGTGCCGGTTGATGCCGTAGAGGATGCCGCGATCGCTCGTCAGGTCGAAGGAGACGAACGGGAACATCGAAGAGAGCGGCGAGGAGTTGAGCTTGCTGTTCACCAGGAGCTCGTCGGTACCGAGCGGCAGGCAGGAGCGGAACCCTTGCTCCTGCTGGAAGAGAGCCGGCTTGGTGTAGACGAGCTTCGCATCGAGGATGCCGCGGATATCGCCCTCCGTCTTGTCGATCTCTTCCTTCGAGTCGCCGTAGAGCGCGAGGTAGAGGCCTACGTCGAAGAGTTTTTCCTGCGCTTGCTGGAGATTGTCGCGCAAGGCCTCGAGGTCCTGGTACGCGGTATCGAGGAGCGGGTCGCGTACGAGCCCTTTCGCCTCGCGCTCGTTGATCTGGCTCTGTACCTCGGCGACCTTCTTCTGGAATCCACGCAGAGCCTGGGCGGTCTCGATGGGGTGGATAAAGACAGATGCATCGAGCACCTTATCGAGATTGATGATCGGGGAGAACCATCCGTCAGAGAGGAAGCGCGGATAGGAGATGGTGTAGAAAGCCCGGACGAACTTCTCGCCGAGCTCGATCTCCCGCGCGCCGATCTTGAGCGCGGTCGGCGCGATGGTATCGACGAGGTCGAGCGTCCCGCGCGTGTAGATATCCTTCGGGAGGACCGGGACGATCGATGGGGTCTCTTCCTTCTTCTTGCTGAAAAAATCGATGAGGGACATAAGAATGCAGGCTTTAGGCACTAGGCTTTAGGCACTAGCGAAGCCCGTGGTCTAGAAATCATAACATTCAACATGCGCATAACTTCGTTCAAGAGCGTGTCGATGTGCGCATACTCGAGCGAACTTGTTTTCGGGAGCCGTTTCGCAATCTCAACTTGGGTTTCAAGTTCCCCACCGGAACCGAATGCGATTCGAAGAAAATGCCCCCATTCATTTGCAGAACCACGCAATTTCCCCTCAGCGATATTTGAAGGAATCGAAACAGCCGCCCGTTGCATCTGGGATACGAGACCAAAACGCTCCTCCTGCGGGAAACACGCTGTCAATGTATATACCGCAGTCGCTAGTTCCATCGATTTCTGCCATACGACAAGGTCGCGGTAGGTTTGCATACGTCAGGTGATTGCACCGCCATGGTACCAGCAACGATATACAAGCTTGTTGTCGATAAGGATGCGCTCCTCGCCAGAGAATCGATCAAGTGTCCCGGCGACCTTATTTGTGTAGTAGCTACCGTCCTCGGAGAATTCTCTCGGGCCGCGAATCGGGAGTATTCCTGCGGCTTCCTGCATAAGCGCGAAACGGAGAAAGTCGTATAGCGGTTTCGCTGGCATGTTCGGGTCTAGGATGTATCCGTAGTAATTTGCTCCCCAAACAGGTTCATTAGCTTGATATACGATTTCTTCCCCGATAAAATCTCGTGCGCCGAAATAGGTATCGTGATACACAAACTCGCCTTGTTCAAAGTGATAATCTTCCGATGCTGGCCGCAGCGAAGTGGCTTTTGGTGCGTCCGCATTGGCGTACCCCGCTTTATTCGCGGCGTTCAAGAAGGAAGTGAGTTCGTCAGATGATATTTTCATGGAATGGGAGCTAAAGCCTAGTGCCTAGAGCCTAACTATCTAGCCTTATAGGATTCTCAAGTTCTCCCGGGTTGAAGGAGCGATAGAGGAGCTCGATAGCTTCTTCAGTGTCGAGCGGGACGGCACGGACGCCAGTGCCGGCGAGACTCCCCGTGACGAGCGCGAGCCGTTGTTCGAGCTGCGCGCGATCCTCTTCGAACGAGGTTTCCGCGACCGTCTCCTTCTCAGAGGCACTCTTGTGATGCAAGAAGCCGGAAACCTTTGCGGCTGACGCTGAGGAAGAATACGGGACGACGATATAGAACGACTTCGTCATGATGTTCGCTTCGTCAGCAAATGAGCGGATGAACGAGATATATTCCCGTAGCTGGATCCGCAGGAGCTCGGTCTTCTGTTCCGATTCCTTCGCCTCGAGGAGCGAGAGGTAGGGGCGCAGGTCCATCTTGCGCGAGTTCACGACGATCTGGATCGAGAAATCGAGCGTGTTGAGAAAGCTCTGGAAGCCTTGGATGATCGCGCGCTGCTCGTCCGCCGACTTGAGCTCGAAGTTCACCGATGAGCAGAGGAGGACGCCACGATAACTACCATCCTTGAGCACGATGGTTCCATTCCGGATCTCCTTGACCGGAACGAACTGCTGCGACGCGCCTGTCGATCGGGGTCCTGCCATACCTTAGGGAGATGGGGTCCGTGAATCAGGAATCGCGTTCTGGACATCGAGCGACCAGGCGAGTTCGGAGAGCCTCCCCCGCGTGAGCGCCGGCGCACGCCTGGGCTCCTCGGCGGCCGCCATGGCCGGCGTTTTTCGTTGTGGCTGTTTTTTGGGCGCAGGGGCGTCCTCATGCCTCCAGAGGAAGAAGCGTGCGCCGGTATAGTAGCCGAAGCCGGCCTCGAGAATCTCTATGAACGGTTTCCCATTCATCTTATAGAACGAGAGCGCGACCGCGAGCCCGACTGCCGCTGCGGAGATGATGATGGCGGCGATGAGCGGCAGATAGAGGAACGAGACGACACTGATTCCTGCCGCACCCGCGAGATAGATGAACTGCGACAGCGTCAGCGGACCGACGATCTTGTTCTCGACCTCGATGAACTGCGGCACCTGGTATTCCATCATTACCAGTATACCCTACTCAACGTACGGAATTCCTAATTATTCAAACCCGAAGAGGCCGCGGGGGCGGTATTGGAGGGCTTCGTGGATGTGAGCGGGGGTGACAGAATCAGCGCTCGCGAGATCGGCGATGGTGCGCGCGACGCGCATGGTGCGGTGATAGGAGCGGGGTGAGAGCCGGAGGCGCGCGGCCGCCGAGGTGAGCGCCTCGCGCGCGGCGGGCGTGAAGCCGCTTGCTTCATCGAGTTGCCGGCCGGTCAATGCGGCGTTGGCTGCGCCTTTCCTGCCAACCCGCTTTTCGGCTTGGGTGCGGGCGGCGACGACGCGCTTGCGCACCGTCTCTGACGATTCTCCCCTGTCGAGCTTGGCCAAGGTCTCATGCGGGACGAGCGGCACCTCGATCCAGAGGTCGAGCCGGTCGACGATCGGCCGGCTGATGCGGCGCGCCTGCTTGGCTGCGGCGCGCAGGGCGGCGCGAGCGTCGTCGGCAAGCGTGTCAGCCGGATTCATCGCCGCGACGACCATACAGTCGGCCGGGAAGGTGACGGTCGCCCGGGCGCGCGAGACGGTCACGACACGGTCCTCGAGCGGCTGGCGCAGCGCCTCGAGCGTTCGCGAGTCGAACTCGGCGAATTCATCGAGGAAGAGGACGCCTTTGTGCGCGAGCGTCACTTCCCCCGCCTTCGGGAAGGCGCCGCCGCCGACGATTGCGACATGCGAGACGCTATGGTGCGGCGCGCGGAAAGGCGGCCAGAAGACCGCCTCGCCGTCCTTGAGGAGTCCGGCGGTCGAATGGATCGCGGTCACCTCGAGCGTTTCGTCGCTCGTGAGTGGTGGGAGGATACTCGCGAGTGCACGGGCAAGCATCGTTTTCCCGGTTCCGGGCGGGCCGTAGAAGACGATGTTGTGCCGGCCGGCCGCCGCGATCTCGAGCGCACGTTTCGCGCTCTCCTGCCCTTTTACATCAGCGAGATCGAGGGCAACCGGCGGCGTCGGCATGCTCCGGTCGCGGACGAGCCGCGGCAGGATCTTCTCCCCTTTCAGATGCGCGAGGAGTTCTGCGAGCGAGTTCGGCGCATGGATCGCCACGTTCTCGGCGAGAAGCGCCTCGCGCGTGTTGCCGGGCGGGATGAAGATGGTCGTAATGCCCGCTCGTTTTGCCGCGAGTACCTGCGGCAGGACGCCGCGAACGCTCCGTAGGGACCCGTCGAGCGCGAGCTCACCGATGAAAAGCGCCTCTTCCTCGAGCGGTTCGAGGTCTCCCGCTGCGATGAGATAAGCGACGGCGAGCGCGAGGTCGTAATGCGAGCCTTCTTTCTTCAGGTCAGCCGGCGAGAGCGAGAGGACGATGCGCTTGTTCTGCTGTTTGGGCGGCTTGTAGCCGCTGTGGCGTATCGCGGCCGAGACGCGGTCGCGTGCTTCGTCGACCGCCTTGTCCGCGAGACCGACGACCGCGAAGTTGTGCAGACCGCGCGTGAGGTCCGCTTCGACGACGACCAGTTCGGCGTTCGATCCGACCGGTTGCGCGGCGAGCGTCTTCGCGTAGCCGTGTCGCGGGAGCGTTTTCGGCGCTGCGGCGGCTGCAGAATGCGCCTTATCTTTCGTAGCCTCTGACGGAGAAGAGGTCATGAACCGCTGTTGTCGCTATTGCCCGAGGCCGCGAGCCGCTCTAACAGTATAGAAAACGCTGCCGGGTCTCGTGCGAGGATAAGCGTCCCTTGGTTCCAGTAGCCATAAAGGATGACGCTCCGGCCCTGTGCATCGCGATACACACGCGCGTCATGATTGCCGATGACTTCATCGCGGAACCCTGCCGTCATGGTCGGTGTCGAAGATGTTGCGGAAGTGCTCGCGACGGTTGTCGCATACGCTGGGAAGAGAGGCGACAGGTCGTTCAGCATATCCGGTTCCCAAGAAAGCATGCCCGAAAAGGTGTCTCCGTACGATGCGACAGAGAGGATGAAAAACGGGCTCGGTACGCCATCGGCGACGACTATCCCTGCCATACTGCCCGCAGCATTCACGTTGCGCGTGAGTATGTCAGGCGCAGACAGGTCAAGAGAGGAAAAGATGCTTGTGGTCGTCGTGGTCGCGGCGAGGAGTCGCACAGTTCCTGCCTTGATCGGCGTTCCGACTGATCGAGCGATTGCGCCCATAAGCGCTTCACCAGTACCGGAGACCTGCGCACGCTCATCGACGGCGATTGGCGCCGACAGGTTCGGCGCAAGTATGATGGTTTGCGGCACTGAGGATGCGTATCGGGCATACGCGAGGAACGCGGCGACGCTGGCGATGACAATCAGGATAGCTCCTCCAATGATGTACCAGATGCTGCTCCGGGACGAGCTCGGGACAGGGGTTGGCTGCGGGGCACTCGGTACGCGAGCATCCTGCTCTGCTGCGAGAACGGTTGTAGGTGTGGCCCCCGTTTCTTTCACATGGTCGGAAAAGTCGCCTGCGTACGTCTCGATCGGGGACGCGGGCGGCTCTGGCGGCTTAGGCGGCGCTAGCGGAACCTGCTTTTCTTCCCGTATCGGCTGCGTCGGAATGATCGGCTCGGGAGGGGGCATGAGGTGAGCCTGCCCGATGGAAGGACCCGGCGCCGTCGGAGTCGGTTCCGCTTCGGCGGTTGTGAGCGGCTTCAGTTCCGGCTCATTGCCGCCCTGCAGCGTCTTCATGTCGCCCGCGAAGGTGCGGATGTACCTCTTTGGCGGCATGTCGCCGGTGTCATTCGCGTCGGTTCCCATACCTCCTTCGTATGGTAACGCATCCCCGGTGCCGTGCGAGCACGTTATCCCTGCCCTGCCCGTGGCTAGCGTGCGGCGATGGTGAACTTGCGCGGATCTTCGCCCATGTCCGTGAAAGCGTGTGCGGCCTCCTTGAGCTTCGCTGAAGAAGAACGTCCAAAGGAGATCACCTCGGTCTGAACGCCATGGATATCTAGGTATTGAATGAGCGGCACGAAGTCGCCATCGCCGGTCGCGAGCACGACCGTGTCGAGCTTTGGTGCGAGCTTCACTGCGTCGATGGCGATGCCCACGTCCCAGTCGGCTTTCTTGGCTCCGTCGGCGAAGATCTGGAGATCCTTCACTTTCGTCTCGATACCCATCTTGGTGAGCGCTTCGAAGAAATTCTTCTCTTCTCCGCTTTCCGTCGAGATCACGTAAGCGATCGCGCGAACGAGTACGCGCCCGCCTACTGCTTCTTCGAGAATCTTGCTGAAGTTGACGCGCGCCTTATAGAGGTGGCGGGCGCTGTGGTAGAGATTCTGCGTGTCGATGAATACGCCAACGCGCTGCGCCGGATGTTTGATGACTGCCATAAAAAATGAAAGCTTATGAAAACAAGATTACTAAAATGCGGCTCGGCCGCTTCCCCATATTACCACCCTGAGAAGATATTTATTTCTTAAGCCCGAGTTTCTTCACGAGCGCGTTGTAGCGGCGCTTGTCAGAAGTCTCGAGGTAGCGCAGGTGGGCGCGACGATCGGCGACCATCTGGAGGAGTCCCCGGCGAGAATGGACATCTTTGGGGTTCTTCTTGAGGTGTTTGGCCAGTTCGTCGATCTGCTTCGAAAGGAGCGCGATCTGTACATCGGCCGAGCCGGTGTCCGTGTCATGAATCGCGGCACCCTTGATGACTGCCGCCTTTTTCTTCGTGGTAAGCATGGATGTTCCTACCCTACCACGCCTTGCTATTTTACGCAAGTATTGCGCCGTGGACGCGAAAAGTAGGTTGCGATTATCTCAATCTCGCCTTAAGACTTTCCAACTCGTCACGCATAATATAACGGTTGCCACCTCTAGAAACAGCTCCTTCTAGCTCCTCGACATCCTGAAAAGAAGCGAGGATTTCTTTCATTTTTTCCTGCATCATCTCAGTCCCTTCCTTAAGAAGGGAATCGTACAACTCCCTCATTTTGTAGCGGTTTCTTTCATATTCGGAGTCATCTACTGCCTGCCAGAAGCTGTCCAGGAGATCTTTCGCGTCACCATCTCCATGAGATAAATAGCCCCACTTAAACATAGCTTCTAAATCATGCTTCATAACGTACCCGAATGTGTCTATAAATCTTTCAAAACGTTCATGGTCTATATAATCGCGGCCAGAAAGTTCTTTGAGCACGGTTTCAATCTTCTGCCTATTTTGTTCGACAACTTTCGAGCCCATCTTCCTCGCTCCGTCTTCTATGACTTCAGACGCGGGTTGATGCCACTTTCGAATCGACTGTTCAATAGTCTCAACCTTCTTTTCTGCTTCATTACTCTGTCGATCTTTTACTTCGATGCCGGCCAAATAAGCTTCTTCCCGTATGCGGGTTTCTTTTTGTTGCTCATTGGTGAGATTTTCTTTCTGAATCTTTTCCAATTCGGACGAGCTCGGCATCTTTTCGCTCATAAGCAATTTATTTAATAGGATTAAATTATCATCAGTCTAGCACAAGAAGACTCCTGGTTTGCAATATGCACTTCCTCGTGCTTTGAAGGTGAGGGCTTTCTTATGTCGCACAATATCGGTGCTACCATGGACGCATGGACGCAGAAGCGGCGAAGCGCCAATTCTTGGAATACATCGAGATCGAGCGCGGGCGCGCGGTGAAGACGGTCGAGAACTACGACCATTACCTCTCCCGTTATTTCGAACAGATGGGAATCAAGAAGACGAGCGACATCAGCGAACAGAACGTTCGCGAGTTTCGCCTCTGGCTTAACCGACAGCCAGGAGCCGGGAGCGGCTCGATGAAGCGTCGCACCCAGAACTACTACATGATCGCCCTCCGCGCGTTTCTCAAGTTTCTGCGGAAGCGCGATATCGAGGCCCTCTCCCCCGAGAAGATCGAGCTCGCGAAACTCCCCGAGCGCCAGCTCGACCTCATCTCCCCTGCCGAGCTCGACCGGCTCCTCGCATCAGCAAATGGCGAAGAATTGCGCCAGCTACGCGACAAGGCGATTCTCGAGCTTTTCTTCTCGACCGGCCTGCGCGTCTCTGAGCTCTGCTCGCTCGACAGCGACCTCGACCTCTCGCAGGACTCCTTCCCTATCCGCGGTAAGGGCGAGAAGGTGCGCGTCGTCTTCCTCTCCGCTGCCGCCAAGGAGGCTGTCGCCCGTTATCTCAAGGCGCGTAAGGACATGAGCGAAGCGCTCTTCGTCAACATCCCGATCGGTAAGGAAATGCCGACCCGTCTCACGCCCCGCTCCGTCCAACGGATCTTGAAGCATTACGCTGCAAAAGCGGGCATAACGAAGAAGCTCACGCCGCACGTTCTGCGCCACGCCTTCGCCACCGACCTCCTCAACAACGGCGCCGACATCCGCTCCGTCCAGCAGCTTCTCGGCCATGCCTCAATCAACACGACCCAGATCTACACCCACATTACCGACGCCCACCTGCGTGAGGTGCATAAGAAGTACCACTCAAACCGCGAAACCTGACGCTAAAAGAGAAAGAGCGCCGCGCCGCTCTTATTTCGTAGCTTTCAGAAAGGCGACCGTCTCTGGCCGGCCATAATCAATTAATACGGTTCGCCCGTCTGGATGCTTGCAGAACTGTTTCGGGCGCAACTCCAGTTCCTTGTTGTGTGCCTCAATAAAGAAACGCTCAATTTCCTCTTCCGAGACGGAGAACCCGCGTGTCTGGATAGTGACCCAGCCGGACAGTTTGCATGCGATTACCGGCATGATTCGGGGATCTTGCGTTTCCGTCCAATACGCCTACTCAAGCCGGTTTGCGTACAGTCCGATGAACAGGCTGTGCCATACAGCATGCCAGAACCCCGGTCCGTATTTCTTTAGAAAGTGCCCTCGGCTTTTCTTTGAGAAAGGAAGAATAACCACCCGGCCTAAAAGCTTCCATAACCGTATCCTTCCGATCTTGATGGCCTGATCCCCCACGAGGAGAACCAGGCGGGTAGCTCCGTAGCGTATCTGCATGTTCTCCTCCTTTCAGCATCGTTTTGTTCATCCGCAGTAAACACTACTCTGCTCTCCAGAGAACGCAATTGTGGCATCGGTGGGCTAGAATATCCGCATGGAGCTCGTCTCGTGGAACGTCAACGGCCTGCGCTCGCTTGTGAAGGACGATTATTGGGCTAAGTTCCTGCACGGCGTGAAGCCGGACATCTTCTGCCTTCAGGAGACCAAGGCGACTCCCGAGCAATTGCCTGAGGAATTGCGCGAGGTGCCAGGCTTCTCCTCTTTTTTCGCCTCGTCACAGGTGAAGAAGGGCTACAGCGGCGTCGCACTCTATTCGAAAATTGAGCCCCTACAGGTGATCTACGGCATGGGGATTGAAGAATTCGATCGGGAAGGCCGTTTCATTGGTGCGGAATATGAGGATTTCTGGCTTTTGAATGCCTACTTCCCCAATGGCGGACAAGGCCCTCACCGCCTCGACTACAAGATGCGCTTCTACGACGCGTTCCTTGCGTTCGCCGAGAAGCTCCGGAAGCAGAAGCCGGTCATCTTCTGTGGCGACGTGAACACCGCTCACGAGGGGATCGATCTTGCCCAACCCAAGGCGCACGAGGAGGACACTGGCTTCCTGCCCGAAGAACGCGCTTGGATCGACGAGGTCGTCGGCGCCGGCTATGTCGACACTTTCCGTCATTTCCACCCCCGTGCAGTTGCTTACAGCTTCTGGGACCAACGCTTCCACGCGCGCGATCGCAACATCGGCTGGCGCCTCGATTATTTCTTCGTTGCTTCCGAGCTCCTGAAGCGTGTCCATGCAGCCGAAATCCACGGCGACATCTACGGCTCCGACCACTGCCCTGTTTCTATAACGCTCAGGTAAAGGACAGTTATCCACAGGGCTGTCCTTTACAGTGTCCTTTATAGGTTTATCCTTGCAATCAGAGGCTGCGCTCGTTGCTTCAGTAAAGTTGCTTCGGCAAAGTTGCTCCAGCGAAGTT
>JAJYHF010000019.1 GCA_021784875.1 bacterium | reverse complement strand
GACTCCCTCGACGGCTGGTCGCCGCCCGCGGGCATCGTGGTCGACGAGATTGCCGGCTGGGGCGTCGACACTGTCGCGGGTATCGACTTCTACACCTTGCCGCCCCTCTCAAGCGCGCTCGCGATAGCCGCGCCACGCGCGTACCGCCCTATCTTCACCGAGGATGGCGACGGCACGGTCGCCGTCCCGAGCGCGCTTGAGATGGCCTCAAGCACGCAGGTGAAGCGGTATTGGTTGGATTTAAGTACATACTATAAAGACACAAGAACAAAGCATACTCATGCGGACATTTTCGAAGTGCCATCATTGCAGACTTTCATAAAGAATCTTATCGAGAACAGCACGAGCACGCTCCCGGCCTATATCACCACCACCGCACCGCCGCCGAACGCCGCGGATAAGAAACTCCTCTTCTTCCTCCGTGCGTCGTCTACACCCGAGGCCGCCAACTCGTCGCCGACGCTCCGGGTCGCCGACACGTCAGGCAAGGTCACTGGCCTCGCGCCGGACGGCTCGATGACGGAGGACATTCCCGGCTCGACCTACGGCGAGTTCGGAGGAGTCAGGTATGTCACCGTTCCCGAGGGCGATCCGTACGAGCTCACCATAGACGGCCAAGGGGACAGCACGTTCTCGCTCGACCTGCAGGAGTCATCGGGCGGGACCATCACCGCCACGAGCTCCGTCGCAGGCATACCGACGACGGCGCAGACGGTGGCGACTTTCTCGGTCTCGAGCGTCGGTTCTCCGACGCCGATCCGGGTCGACGAGAATGGCGACGGCACGGACGTGCTGACCGTCACGCCGCAGGCAGGGGAGACCGTCGTTTATGATCCGTCGCTTGATGAGTCAGTCCCCGATTCATCTTCCGCGACGTCGACGGACGAGACCAGTGGATCTGATACCGCATCCTCGACCGAGGAGACGCCAGCGCCGGAACCTGAACCTCAACCCGCTCCAGCCGGCTCGACGGATCAAGAATCTTCGCCACCGGCTGTGGCGACGTCTCCTGCCCCGAACGGGAGTATCTCGATTCCGGTTCTCGCTTCCGTGCCCGCTGCGGCCCCATCGGATACTCCGTTTGCCGTTCCGGATTCAGCCGGTATTCCTTCCGTACCGGATACGAGCGGAAGCCTGACTTCAAACCCGGATTCGGGGAGTCAGACTTCTCCTGCGTTCGAAGGGCAAGACGTTCCTGCGGCAGCCGCGTCGAGCGGGCCGGTCGCGCTCGCAGTTCCGGCGGAGCCCGCCCCAGTCCCGCCCGCGCAGCCGGTGGCGAGTTCTTCGGCCGCACCGGACACGGGCGGAAGCCAGGCGCCTTCTCCATCTGCAGCTCCCGCGCCTCAGACCGCTTCCGTCTATGACGCTTCTCAACAGATTCCTGCCAGTTGGTTCAGTCGGCTCATGAGCGCCGTTTATAATGCCTTGCATGCGCTCTGGCTCGCGATAAGCAGCTTCTTCTGATATGAAATCGAAACTGTTCCAGACTATTCCGGCTTTGCTTGCCCTTGTGGTTATTGGTTTCAGTTACTTTAGCCAATGGTGTGCTGGTGCCGGTCAAATTTGTTACCATACGATAATAGATCGGATGATTCCAGAAATAACATATCCAATATATTTCTTCTCCCTCTACTTTCTCCCCCTCGCCATCATCCTCATCTTCATTCCGCGTGAAGCGTTCAAGAGCTGGTTCCGCTTCGCCGTATGGGCGTTTCCGCTTGCGTTCATCTTCGTCGCGACGACGCCGGTCAGCTTCACGGGTATCGGCATAGATCTCTTTCCCTTCTATCGCGACGATGCGGCGCGTCTCGCGGGCGAAGTCGTTTCCGTGCTTTCGCTCCTCTTAGTAGCCTGGAAGTGGTTTTCGCTTCGTCGCCATACCTAACATGATCCGCTCCCGTATCTTCGCTCTTCTAGGTTGGATCGTCCTCTGCGAGGCAGCGGGCGCGATCGGCGCGTTCTTCACCGTCTCCGCCATTCCGGTCTGGTATGCGGCGCTCGCGAAGCCGGTGTTCGCGCCGCCCTCCTGGCTCTTCGGTCCTGTGTGGACGACGCTTTATCTCCTTATGGGTGTCGCGGCCTGGCTCGTGTGGCGCAATAAGCGCACAGCCCCGCTCTTGCGTCGTCGCGCGCTCCGGCTCTTCTTCATCCAGCTCGTCCTGAATGCGGTCTGGTCGCCGGTCTTCTTCGGTCTCCATTCGCTCTCGGGCGCGCTCGCCCTGATCGTCCTTCTCTGGCTCGCGATCGCTGTGACGATCGCCGCCTTCGCCCGCGTATCGCGCGCGGCCGCCTGGCTCCTCGCCCCCTATCTCGCCTGGGTCACCTTCGCGACCTATCTCGCTTACACCCTCTGGTCCTTGAACGCGTGAGGATCGCCAGCGCTGATTCCTATTATAGGGTGTCGGCTGGTAGAATGGCGGGATGAGCATCATCTTCTTCGACACGGAGACGACGGGGAACGGCGAGAAGGATCGCCTCTGTCAGCTTGCGATCAAGGAGCGCTACGTCGATGAGCCGCTCGTGAATGCGCTCTATAAGCCGCCGGTACCCATCTCCATCGAGTCGATGGCGATTCACCACATCACCGAGAAGATGGTGGAAAGAAAGCCGTCCTTCGAGGACGCGCCGGAGTACGCGAGCGTGAAGGACCTCTTCGAGAACAAGGAGATGATCGCCGTCGCGCACAACGCGGCCTTCGATCTCGCGATGCTCGGCCGCGAGGGCATCCAGTCGAAGCAGGTTATCTGCACCTACAAGGTCGCCTACGCGCTCGACCCGGAGGACACGCTGCCTAATTACCGCCTCCAGTATCTCCGTTATCTCTTAGGTCTCGAGATCGAGGCGGAGGCGCACGACGCGTGGGGCGACGTGCTCGTGCTCGAAGCGCTCTTCGAGCGGCTCTTGGTCAAGATGAAGGAGCGGCACGGGACGGAAGAAGCCGCGCTCGGAGCCATGCTCGCGGTCTCGGCGCGCCCCTTGCTCTTCACCACCATCCGCTTCGGCAAATACGCGGGGAAGAGGCTCGAGGAGGTGGCGACGAGCGACCGGAACTATCTCGAGTGGCTGCTCGCTCAGAAGAAGCAGAACCCCGCCGCCGAGGCGGACTGGATCTACACGCTCGAGCACTATCTGAAGAAGGGTATCTGACGGGCAGGGTATACTGGGGGCATTAACGGATAACGGATTCATCAATGGAAATCTCTCTCATCGCCGCGAAGATTCTCGGCATCTATTTTGTCATCAGCGGCCTCTTTCTCATGTTCAAAGGGAAGACGCTCCCGGCGCTCCTCAAGGATCTCTTCGACCACCCTGCCATCACGTACGTCATCGGTATCGTGCTCGTCTTCCTCTCGACGATCTTCCTTATCCAGGCGGATGTGTGGGACGGGACGTGGCGGTCGATCGTGACGATACTCATGTGGCTCATCCTCTTCAAGGGGCTCGCGTGGATCTTCATCCCCGAGAAGCTGCATAAGCTCGTCACTAAGAAGTTCCTCGATACCGTCAACCTTTACGGCCTCGTCATGGTCGTCGTGGGCCTGTTCCTCTTCTCGATCGGCTGACCTGGCGCTTGAGGAAAAGGACGCGGCCATCCCGGGAGGGATGGACGCGTCCTTTCTTATTTATGGTTCAGGAATCAGAAGAATCCGAAGAGGCGGGTAAAGAATCCGCCGACTGCGCCGAAGAAGCGGTGCGCCGCTCCCGTGACACTGTTTCGCGAAGTGCCGGCAGGAGTTGCCGCTTGGTCGATGATGGATGAGGCCGTGATCGCGGTGCCGTTGACCGTACCTTGGACGACGACCGCATCGCCCTGCGCGACGCTCGCGAGCGTCGAAGTCGCGTGATCCTTGATTACCGTCGCGCTCGCAGCGTCGACCGTATAGGCGATGCTGCTCTTGGTCGTGACGGTGAGGGTCGAGCCGCTGACTGCGGAGACGGTGCCGCCGACGATCGGCTCGCCGTTGCCCTTGATAAGGGCGGATAGCCTCACTCTCGCCGCGCGCTCAGCGTGCCGGGCATGCGCCCACTCGGCGCGCGCGCGGACGTTTGCGTGAAGCGTCGAGGTGGCGACTCCTGGCTGCGTTGTCCAGGCGGGAGCCGCCTCGGCGAAGGCGGGGACGAGGAAGGCGAGCGCGCCGACGCTCACCAGGATGGTTACAATCGCAAGAATACTGCGTTTCAATGCTTGCATGGATATTCGGTTATCTGCTAACGCTCACGGATACTTCATACGCGCGGGGCGGGGGATTCTTTCCGTCTCGGGATGCCGCTCGCGTATACTGGAGCGATGGAGATGAAGGCGGAAGCGAAGAAGATCGAGGAAGACGCGGCGGCGTATTGGCATACGCTCGGGCCGGGGCTCGTGACCGGCGCGGCTGATGACGATCCTTCGGGGAACATT
Source organism: bacterium (assembly GCA_021784875.1). Lineage (GTDB taxonomy): Bacteria > Patescibacteriota > Minisyncoccia > Phycocordibacterales > Phycocordibacteraceae > C7867-001. The sequence goes on along the minus strand of JAJYHF010000019.1, from coordinate 34,855 downwards.
ACGTATTCGCAGGCTGGTGCGCAGTACGGCCTCGGCCTCATCTGGACGATGATTCTCACCTATCCCTTCATGGCGACGGTGCAAGAGATGTGCGCGCGCATCGGCGTCGTCTCGGGGAGAGGACTCGCGGCGAACATACGCCACCATTATCCGCGATACGTTCTCTATGGCATCACGGCCATCCTCTTCTTCGCGAACACTTTCAACATCGCCGCCGACCTCGGCGCGATGGCCGCTACGACGCGTCTCGTGATGCCGGGGCTCGCAGTCGGGCCGCTTGTCGTGTTCTTCGGCGCGCTTATCCTCTTCCTCGAGATCTACACCACCTATGCGCGCTACGCGAAATATCTCAAATATCTTTCGCTCGCGCTCCTCTCCTATGTCGCGGTCGCTCTCGTGGTTCATCTCGACTGGGGGCAGGTGATGAGCCATGCGCTCGTGCCCTCGCTCTCCTTCTCGCGCGGCCAGATCTTCCTCGTCTGCGCGATCCTCGGGACGACCATCTCGCCCTATCTCTTCTTCTGGCAGACGGCGCAAGAAGTCGAGGAAGAGGTCGCCCGGGGCGAGAAGACGGTCCATGCGCGGCGGCATGGGAACCATGCCGAGGCCATACGCGCGATGCGCACCGACGTCTGGAGCGGGATGGCCTTCTCGAATGCGGTCGCCTTCTTCATCATCGCAGCGTGTGCCGGAACGCTCTATGTGCACGGCATCCATGACATTCAGACGGCGGACCAGGCTGCGCTTGCTCTGAAGCCATTCGGCGAGTTCGCATTCCTCCTCTTCACGCTCGGGATCGTCGGAACCGGTCTTCTCGCGGTACCGGTTCTTGCCGGATCGACCGCGTATGCGCTTTCCGAAAGCTTCGGCTGGCGTGTCGGCCTCTCGCGCAAGCTCAAGCAGGCTCGCGCCTTCTATAGCGTCATTATCATCTCAATGGTCCTCGGCATCGCCGCCAACTTCATGCACCTCAATCCGATCAAGATGCTCATCTATTCTGCGGTCGCGAACGGCATCGCTGCGCCGTTCATCCTCTATTTTGTCGTGAAGCTCTCGGGCAATGCGTCGGTCGTGGGCGAGCATCGCAATTCTCGTCTCACTGCCTGGCTCGGCTGGGTCACGGTCGCCTTCATGGCCGTCTCCGGCATTGCCGCTATCGCGTCGCTGGCGGTCTAGAATGTTTTGTCGTATAATGCCCGCATCGCCCACGGGCGTTTTTCATTTATGGAAATCCGGAATATCGCTATCATCGCGCACGTCGACCACGGGAAGACGACCTTGACCGACGCCATCATGCGCCAGACGGGCGCCGTCGCCGAGGGCGTCTCGATGGACAGCAACACGCTCGAGCGCGAGCGCGGCATCACCATCTACTCCAAGAATACGGCAGTCGAGTATAAGGGCACGAAGATCAATATCGTTGACACGCCGGGGCACGCCGATTTCGGAAGCGAGGTCGAGCGCGTGTTGCGCTCGATCGACTCGGTGCTGCTCGTCGTCGACGCGGCTGAGGGGCCGATGCCGCAGACGCGCTTCGTGCTGAAGAAGTCGCTCGAACTCGGGTTGAAGCCCATCGTCGTCGTGAACAAGATCGACAAGCCGGCCGCCGACCCAGGCCGCTGCGAGGAACAGGTCCTCGAGCTCTTCCTCGAGCTCGGCGCTTCCGACGAACAGAGCGATTTCCCGGTGGTTTACGCGATCGGGCGCGAAGGCGTCGCGATGAAGAAACTTGACGATGAACGGAAGGACCTCACGCCGCTCCTCGATACGATCCTTGAGAAGGTCCCGGCGGCGAACGTCGGGACGGACGCGAGCGCGCCGCTCGTGCTCCAGCCCTTCAATCTCGCTTATGACAACTTCCTCGGTCGGATGGCGGTCGGGCGCATCTACCAAGGCACCGTGAAGCCGAACCAGAATGTCATCGTCAAGAAGCCGGACGGAGAGGCGCGGACGGGGAGGACGACCAAGCTCTTCACCTTCAAAGGTCTCGATCGCGTCGAGGCGGCGGAGGCGTCGGCCGGCGACATCGTCCTTATCGCCGGCCTCCCCGACATCTACATCGGCGAGACGGTGACGACCGACCCTGCGGCCGCGCCCTTGCCGGCGATTGCCGTCGACGAGCCGACCATCACGCTCGATTTCCTTGTCAACAACTCGCCCTTCGCCGGGCGGGAAGGGAAGTTCGTGACCTCGCGCCAGATCCGCGACCGGCTCGAGAAGGAGCTCGAGGTCAACGTCGGCCTGCGCGTCGAATTCTCGAGCGCGGATGCGTACAAAGTGAGCGGCCGCGGCGAGCTCCACATCGCGATCCTGCTCGAGAATATGCGTCGCGAGGGTTACGAGCTCCAGGTCTCGCAGCCGCAGGTCATCACGCGCGAGGAAGAAGGGAAGAAGCTCGAGCCCTTCGAGGAGGTCGTCATCGATACGCCTTCGGAGTTTCAGGGTGCGATCATCGAGAAGCTCGGGCTTCGCGCCTTCGTTCTCCAGGACCTCCGGCCCGAGGGCGGCGGCGTGCGCCTCACGCTCCAGGGCCCGACGCGCGGCCTCCTCGGCTACAAGAACCAGTTCATCATCGACACGAAAGGCGAGGGCATCCTCTCGTCGCGCTTCGTCGGCTTCAAGCCCTATGCAGGCGAGATAAAGAAGCGACAGGTCGGCTCGATGATCTCGATGGCGACGGGGAAGGCGCTCGGCTATTCGCTCTGGGGTCTCCAGGAACGTGGGGTCCTCTACATCACGCCCGCGACCGAAGTCTACGAGGGACAGGTGATTGGCAACACAAGCAAGGGCGAGGAGATGATGGTGAACCCGACGAAGAACAAGAATCTCACGAACGTCCGCGCCTCGGGTACCGACGAGGCGATCGACCTCGTGCCGCCCTACGAACTCTCGATCGAACGCGGCCTCGAGGTGATGGCCGACGACGAGTATCTCGAGATCACGCCCAAGTCCGTGCGCCTGCGCAAGCAGTACCTCACCGAGACCGACCGCGCCCGCGCACGTCGAGGCTGAAAATAAAAATGAGAATCCCGCGGTGCACACAGTGCACCGCGGGTCTTTCTACAGAGTAACGATATGTACTGGCACCTCATACTTCTGTTCGAATTCTTTAGCGCCAGAGAAAGGGAAAGAAACGAGACCGACTGGGATAGCGTTTGATCTCGTAACATATTCGACAAGTCTTGCTGCCTGCTCGGCGGAAGTCGTGCCGTTCATAATGAGGACACGGTTGCCGGGCTCGATCTTTGAGCCAAAGTGAATCGGGGGGTTTACATTCCCGCACAACAAGTCCAAAACCATTGCGGTGGGACCTACGATTATGTCTTCACCATACAAGCTTTCGAAGCCAAGAAATTTGTCCCTCTTCGTGAACTTTTCCAGGACAACATGTGCATACGTCCTCGCCAGCTCATTCAGAGTTTTCCCTGTGTTGAAGTCATCTACTTTTTTCGCGCCACTCATCTTTTTCTTTTCCTCCCGTGTAAAACAACATTTAGCCCCGAAACAGGGCTCCGCACGGACGATAGCAAGGAAGAGGGTAGCGAGCAAGCGACAGAAAAGGCAAAGGCCGCGACACAGGTCGTGGCCTTTTCGAACCGAATGATCGATATTTAGAAGGGATACTTGCCCGCGCGCTTGAGTGCCTCGTTCAGATCGTCGCGAGCGGCTTTTGCGGCTTGTCCTGCTGCCTTGGCGAAATCCTTTGGATCGCATGCGAAAGGTCCCTTCTGCCACGCGGCAATAATCGCTCGCGAGGCGTTGACCACTGCACCGAAGCCGTCGTCGTTGAAGGAAACGACTGCTTCGTCTGCTGTTCCGCCTTGACCGATGCTGTCCGGCAGGCTGTAACCAGGAACAAGCATGACAGCATTCGGCAGAATCTTCCGCATCCTAAGAGCGTCTTCGGGATATGTAGCTCCCATGACGACGCCAAGGTTTCGGTAGCCGTTCTCGCCTTCAGTCCCTTCACCCCACATGGAGACGTAATAGGCGAGTTCTTCCCAGACGCTGAGACCATTTTCCGTCACGAGCTGCTCTATGACGGAGTTCGGCTTGAACGATGTCTTGTCGACCACGAATCCGCCGGTTCCGTGCGCCTTCATCTCCTTTACGAATCTGGAGATGCAATCTTCGCCGATTGATCCGCCGATAGTCACTGCATCCGTACGGAGTGGGGACTTGATCATCTTTCCGTCGAAGAAGGGCACCATGCCAATGTGAGTCTGGGCATATGCATCCGCTGTATCGCCTCCGTCCAGACGTTTGGCGTCTTTGATGACGAGGAGCTCACACTTTTCAGCCCAGTTTATAGTCTGCTCGAGCGCGTGCCACAACTGATAGCTCGCCTCGTAGAACGCAGCCTGCGGCTTGATCACTGCCGCGTACGGCTCGACCGCGTCCATGATTCCAAGGTTGAACTTAAGGAAGCAGTATTCCAAGGCCTCCCACGTTCTCCCTTTGAATTTTATCGCTTCCTTGATGAGGTGCGGCGGTATGAACTTGAGCTGCGGATCAAACCCGACGCACAAAACACTCTCCTTTACCCGCATCGCCTTCTGAAGGCGGTCGGTAAACGTCTCCATTCTCTACCTCCCTGTAAAACAACATTCAGACCCAGAAACCGGGCCTACCCGAAGCGGACGATAGCAGGGAATCGGAGGGCGGGCAAACCGGATGCGCTAGCGGCTCACGAACGGATTGTCCTTGATGAAGAAGCGCCAAGGGAGATCGGACCTGCCGTTGATGCCGACCCGGACTGACGTGGCAACCTGGTTCATCGGTATCTCTGGCGCGTCGAAGATCGCGAAGTCGCCTCCAACCAATGTCTGGTTCTCTTTGCCCGTGACGCCGAAAGCTTGGCAGAACTTGGCCGGGCCGCTGCAGAGGTTGCGGAGCGCCTCAGTTTTCCTTCGTCGCTTCATGGCGGTGATACCATCGATCGGTTCGACCGCGCGGATGAGGACGGCGCCGGTGCCGCCCTTATTCGTCGTCACGTTCACACACCAGTGCATGCCGTAGGTGAAATAGACGTACCAGTGGCCGTAGGTGTCGCGCATGATGCGGGAGCGAGTCGTCACGCTATGGGCGTGAGACGCGGGATCGGTCGTGTATGCTTCCGTCTCGACGATGATGCCCGTGCAGGAGCCTTTCTTCACGATCTTTCCCAAGAGCTTCGGCGCCAGCGCGACCGCATCACCGGCGAACCAGGATCGGAGTAAGGGCTTCATGCGGGAAGTATACAAAAACGCACGAAGGCCCGCTCATGCAGACCTTCGTGTTTATTGCTGTGGAGATGTCGGGAATCGAACCCGAGTCCGAATCTGGCTTTGAAAGCGCTTCTACGACGCATAGTCCTGATTGAAGTCTGATCGCGGGCGTGAAAATCGGGACGAAACCGCTCCGCGACGAGTCCGAAGTTTCGAGAAGCGGGCGGACGGCCGCTGCTCTAGCTCACAGGAGATTCCGCCCGCTCTCGACGCTGTGAGCGCCGGTCGAGAGCAGACGTCGCGCTAGGCGGAGGCGAGCATTACGCTCGAGCCGTCGCGTAGGCGAACGCGAGGTCGCCGACCTTACCGAAGTAAGGGGACTTCGTCGCGCGTGCAAAGGTGTCCTTGGCACGTTTGGTACCCGCCAGTTTGTAGTGGTGAGCGGGCGTGCACTGCGTCGCACGTCTTTCAAAGAGCAGACCGTCAAAGCCGGTCACCCCCGGTAATATCATACGCGTCTCCGCCTACGATCTTACCGCGACTGATCGGATTATCGCTTAAGGTCGCGTGCGGCTTCGCGCAGCGCATCGCGTTTCTTGATGTCCTCGCGGCGGTCGGCCTTGCCCTTGCCGCGGACGATCGCGATCTTCACCTTCAGGAACCTGCCGGCAGTATATACCTCGAGCGGGACGATTGTCAATCCCTTCTTCGCTTCTTCGGCGGCGAGGTGCGCGATCTCTTCTCTCGTAAGAAGGAGGCGGCGCGGGCGCTCGGGGTCGTAGCTCTCTGGGCTGTTTGCGGCTTGGTAAGGCGGGATAGTCATGCCGACCAGATATGCCTCGCCCCCGCGTATTAGTACGCGTGAGCCGTCGAGGGATCCCCGCTTGCTGCGGAGCGTCTTGACCTCGCCGCCCGTGAGCTCGAGCCCGGCCGAGAAGGTCTCGACCGGAGCGAACTTAATGGAAGCTTTCTTGTATTCGACGAGAATCATACCAAAGAGTATACTGCGCAACATGGCAAATACACCAGCCAAGAAGTCCAGGAACCGGAAGAACAAGAAACCCGCTCGGCGGGGCTGGCGCGCTGTGTTCGGCGGTCCATCCTTCTTCAGTAACCTCGTCACGACGATCATCGTCTTCCTTCTCCTCATGAGCGTCTACTCGCTCATCGCAGGCCTCTCGGCACCCTCGAACGCCATCCCGCTCTCGGCGGTGGCCTCTGACGTCGAGGCCGGGAAGGTGAGTTCGATCGTGGTGAATGGTGACGCGCTCACGCTCACCTACACCGACGGCACGACCAAGACCTCGCAGAAGGACCCCTCTGCCGGCCTCGCCGAGACGCTCGTGACCTATGGCGTCACGCCTGCCGAACTCTCGAAGGTCGCGCTCACGGTAGAAGGGCAGTCCGGTCTTGAATTCTGGTTCGTCACGCTCGGTCCTTTCCTCATCCCGCTCGTCTTCATCGGTATCTTCTTCTGGATCCTGCTGAGGCAGGTGCGCGGCGCGGGGATGCAGGCGTTCTCCTTCGGCCAGTCGAAGGCACGCGTCATCGACCCGGCCGATACGACCCAGCGCGTCACCTTCCAGGACGTCGCCGGCACGCGCGAGGCCAAGGAGGAGCTTATGGAGATCGTCGACTTCCTCAAGCAGCCGAAGAAGTTCCTCGACATCGGCGCGCGCATCCCGAAGGGGATCATCCTGATGGGCGCACCCGGGACGGGTAAGACTCTGCTTGCGCGCGCGGTCGCCGGCGAGGCGGGGGTGCCGTTCTTCTCGATCTCGGGCTCCGAGTTCGTCGAGATGTTCGTCGGCGTCGGCGCCTCGCGCGTGCGCGACCTCTTCCAGACGGCGAAGAAGGCCGCACCGGCGATCATATTCGTCGATGAGATCGATGCGGTCGGGCGCGTACGCGGCACCGGCATGGGCGGCGGCAATGACGAGCGCGAGCAGACGCTGAACCAGATCCTCGTCGAGATGGATGGCTTCGAGCCTGCCGAGAAGGTCGTCGTCATGGCGGCGACGAATCGGCCCGACGTCCTCGACTCGGCACTGCTCCGCCCTGGCCGCTTCGACCGGCGGGTGACGATCGATCTGCCCGACCGGCGCGACCGCGAGGCCATCCTCGAGATCCATGCGAGGAAGAAGCCGCTCGGCCCCGATGTCGACCTCGCGGTCATCGCCGAGCGAACGCCCGGCTTCTCGGGCGCGGAGCTCAACTCGCTCATGAACGAGGGCGCGATCCTCGCCGCGCGCGAATCCCGCACGGAGGTCACCCAGTATGACCTCATCCGCTCGATCGAGAAGGTGATGCTCGGTCCCGAACGCAAGTCCCATCTCCTCTCGCCGAAGGAGAAGAAGCTCACTGCCTATCACGAGGCGGGCCATGCGCTCGTCTCCTCGGTCCTGCCGCACGCCGACCCGGTACACAAGATATCGATCATCAGCCGCGGCCGGGCGGCAGGCTATACGCTCAAGCTCCCCTTCGACGACCGCAAGATGCAGTCGCGCAAGCAGTTCCTCGATGACATCGCGGCGACCTTGGGCGGCTATGTAGCCGAGGAACTCCTTTTCGATGACGTCTCGACCGGCCCCTCCAACGACTTGGCGGTCATCACCGCGATCGCGCGCGACATGGTGATCCGCTACGGCATGAGCGAGAAGCTGGGGCCCATCGCTTTCGGCGAGCGGCAGCTCGGCAGTGAGCCGTATTCGGAACGCATCGCGGCCGAGATCGACGCCGAGGTGACGCGCATCGTCGAGGAGGCGAAGGCGCGCGCGCAGCAGGTCATCGGCGAACACCGCGGCGCGCTCGACGCGATCGCGAAGGAGCTCATCGAGAAGGAGACCATCGAGCGTGCCGACTTCGAGAAGATCCTGATCGCGAACGGCATCACGCCGAAGAAGAAGGAAGAAGACCTCTCGGCCTCCGGCGGCTTGGCGGAGACCGTCGCCTGAGTCTTGAGGGACTTTCCCCAGCTTATGACGCGTTTTAGAGGACACAGGTTATATAATAGGTGAATAAAGGTTCACCTATGGCACTTCGAGAAAAGAAAGCCGAAGCGATTCGTATGCGCAAGGAAGGCGCGAGCTATAGCCAGATAAAGGAGAAACTGAAAGTAAGTAAAAGCTCCTTAAGTCTATGGTTACACAACATGCCTCTTCCGGAAAAGCGGCTGCGAGAACTTCGAGATCATAACGCCGTGCGCATCGAGCGGTTCAGCAATACGATGCGCCTCAAGCGCGAGAGCAGGCGGGCGGAGGTTCGCGAGCGTGCCGCGAAAGACATCGGAAAGTTGAGCGAAAGAGAACTCCTGATTGCAGGGTTGTTTCTCTATTGGGGCGAAGGAGGGAAGACGGAACCAACTTCCACCTCGCTCTCCAATACTGATCCGACGATGCTTCGTTTCTTTATGAAATGGATGGAATCGCTTGGCGTTCCGAGAGACCGTTTGCGTGTGCATGTACATCTGTATGCGGATATGAACGTAAGAGCCGAATTGAAATACTGGTCGGAAACACTCGGTTTGCCGCTCTCTTCATTTACGAAACCTTATGTAAAAACCTCGAATCGGAGCGGCTTGTCATATCCGCAGAAATTTACGCACGGCACGTGCAATGTCATCTACCACAACCGCGACGTATCAGAATATGTTCTTATGGCTCTCGATTATTTCCGGAGTGAATTTATGGGAGAAGGTGTATGATTCCAGAGGGGAAGCGCGCGTAGCTTAATGGTAAAGCAGACGTCTTATACACGTCCGATGTCCAGGTTCGAGTCCTGGCGCGCGCACAAAAGATGCGGCTGCTTCCGTGGCTCTTGATTCGAGTCCAAAGAGAGTGGTCGAAGATATGGTATTCTGCGCCCATGAGTATCGAAGGATCGAAAAGGTCGAAGACGCCAAAGACGGTTAAATGGAAGTTCGGTGTGGCCAAAACAACTGAGATATGACGAGGTGAAGAAATTTGTTGGGGAGAGGGACAAAGGGAAAGAAGTAGCAGAATAGATTACTCCAGATGCACTTCCTGGTCGGCGGTGCGGGCGCGGGAGGCGAGGGCGGGGTGGTTTTTTAATTCGGGGTCGTTCAAGACGAGGGCGGCGGCTTCTGCGCGGGCGGCTTCGACGAGCTTCATATTCTTCAATGCTTCCATCGCGAGGTCGGAGATGCCCCACTGCCTGGAGCCCGCGAGCTCGCCCGCGCCGCGGAGCTGAAGGTCGTGTTCTGCGAGCTCGAAGCCGTTCTTCGCCTCCTTGAACGCCTTCATGCGTTCCTTGGTCGCGGGGCCGAAGGATTCAGGAAGCGCGAAGCAGTACGCCTGATGCGTCGAGCGGATCACGCGGCCGCGCAGCTGATGGAGCTGGGCGAGGCCGAAGCGCTCGGCGCCCTCGATGAGGATGACGGTCGCGTCGGGGACGTTCACGCCGACCTCGACGACGGAGGTTGCGACGAGGATCTGCGTCTCGCCGTTCTCGAAATCGTTCATCGCCGCTTCCTTCTCTTGCGGCTTCATCTTGCTGTGCAGGATGCCGATCGAGGCGTCGGGGAAGACTTCTTTCTTCAGTCGTGCCGCTTCAGCCTTCACGCTCTTCGCTTGGAGGGCGAGTTCTTTCGCCGGATCGGGCTCGTCGATGCGCGGGCAGATGACGTAGGCTTGGCGGCCTGTTGCGAGTTCGGTGTGGATGCGTTCATAGGCACGCTCGCGTTCCTTCGGTCCGAGGATTTCGGTGATGATGCGCTTGCGTCCGCTCGGCATCTCATCGAGGAGCGTGAGGTCGAGGTCGCCATAGAGGGTGAGAGCGAGCGTGCGCGGGATGGGCGTCGCGGTCATCGATAAGAGATGAGGAGTCGCGTCGCCCTTCGTCGCGAGCCGCTGACGGTGCGCGGTGCCAAAGCGGTGCTGCTCGTCGATGATGGCGTAGGCGAGGCGTTTGAACGCGAGTGACTGCTCGACGAGCGCGTGCGTGCCGATGACGATCGGGATGAGGCCGTCGGCAACGCGCTTCCTGAAGGTCGTGCGCGAGAGTTTGGCGGACTCTTCGTAACGGACACGGGAGGGAAAGACGCGACATTCATTCCCCGTGATGAGGCCGATCGGGATCGGGTGATTCTTAAAATAGGCGACGAAGGTCGAGAAGTGCTGCTTTGCGAGGATCTCGGTCGGGACGAGGTAGGCGACCTGGAGGTCGGAATGCGCGACGAGGTACGCGGTCGCGGCGGCGACGGCCGTCTTGCCGCTCCCGACATCCCCTTCGAGGAGGCGCATCATCGGGTGCGGGCGCGCAAAGTCGGCGGCGATCGCATCGATCGCCTTCTGCTGCGCGGTCGTGGGCGGGAAGGGGAAGGATGCGATGAAGTCATCGAGCGCGGTGCGATCGACCGAGACCGGCAGGGCGCGTTCGGTGAGGAGCTCGCGGCGGCGCTTCTGGAGCGCGACCTGGAGGGCGAAGATCTCTTCGAAAGCGAAGCGCTTCTTCGCCGCCTCGGCATCCGGCTTTTTCTGCGGCGCGTGGATGAAGATAAGCGCCGGGGCGAGTGAGGGAAGCTTGTAGCGCGCGAGGATATCGGTAGGAATCGGATCCTCCATCCGCTCATGGACGCCCGCCTCGAAGGCCTTCTTGACCGCGTGCGCGAGCCAGAGCGAGGAGAGTCCTCTGCTCTCCGGGTAGACGGGGTGCCATTCCATATCGGCACTCTGAGGTGATGCGTTATTAAAAAGCGTTTCGTGTGCGGTCTCTGGCGCGATACTCGCTTTCTCGATCGAAGGATTCGCGAGATACGTCTTCGCACCCTCGCCGGCGACGCGACCGCTCACTTTGGCCTGCATGCCGTCGAAGAGCGTCTTGGCGATGTAGGGCTGCGAGAACCACATCATCTTGATGCGGCCGGTCGCGTCCTCAAGCCAGGCTTCGGCGACGGGGCGGCGGCTCTTCCAGGTCTTACGGATGTCTGGCTTGCGCACCGTGCCGAAGAGCGTCACTTCGGCGCCTGGCGCGATGCCCGCGATCGTAGCCGAAGGTCCTGAGCGTTCATATCGCGAAGGGAAGTGGTAGAGCAGGTCGCGAACGGCGTGGATGCCGAGCTTCTTCAGGGCGCGCTTCTGTTCCGGCTTCAGGCGCAGGAAGTGGCGCTCGACAGGATCTTCGGGATGCATGCGTTTCCATTATATATAAACGCACCGCCCGCGCGTAACGCGCGGGCGGATGCATGCTGTTTGGACCGGGCCGATAAGCCGGATTCTGTCGTGGACGACCATGTATCTAGGGCGACGATCACTCGGCGCCTCAAGCAGCTCTCCCCTCGATTGCTCTCGGGGCACGGCCTTGCACGGGGGTAAGGATTTAGCCGTTTCAGCCGGACTTAACCGGGTCGTTTCTGTTCGCACCTCGCGCCTCACGGCGTGCGGGCGTTACCCGCTACCTTGCTGCTCCTTTCGGAGCCCGTGTCCGGACTTTCCTCTCCGCAATGTTTAGCAGAGCGATCGCCTAGCCCAGTCCGTTCACATTATACCACAAGAAAATGTTTAGGGAGGAAGGTCGTAGGCGTAGTATCATGGAGCAATGGTTCGGCGGATTCTCGGACGCATCGCGGCACCGATACGCGGCTTACATCAGGCCGCGTATCTGTTGGCTGCGCTCACGCTCGCGTCGCAGGTGCTCGCTCTCGTGCGCGACCGTACCTTCGCGCACGTTTTCGGCGCAGGGCGGACGCTCGACCTCTACTACGCGGCATTCCGTATGCCGGACATCGTCTTCGCGCTCGTCTCCTCGCTCGTCTCGGCTTACGTCATTATCCCGTACATCACGAACCTGGACCGGGAGAAGACGCGCGAGCTTCTCTCCGAATCCGCGACGTTCCTCCTCGGAGCGGGAGGCGCGATCTGCGTCGTCCTCGCGATCTTCATGCCGCAGCTCCTCACGTTTCTCTATCCGGATTTCGCCGCATCGGCCCAGTACAGCAGTTTCATCCTTCTTGCGCGCATCCTCCTCATCCAGCCGATCCTGCTCGGCCTTTCCGGCGTCATCTCGAGCGTGACGCAGGTGCATCGGCGCTTCCTGCTCTTCGCGGTTTCGCCGGTCCTCTACAACCTCGGCATCATCCTCGGCACCGTCGCGCTCTACCCGATCTTCGGTTTGTCGGGTATCGGCATCGGCGTCGTCCTCGGAGCGATCGGCTACCTCGCGGTGCACATCCCGGTCGTCGTGAAGGCGGGCGTCTTCCCGCGCTTCTCGCTCCCGACGATGAAGCGTATGGTGCCGATCGTGCGCAACTCGGTGCCGCGCTCGCTCGCGCTCTCCGTCAACTCCTTCACGCTCCTCGCCTTGACGGCCATAGCCTCGAGGCTCGCCACGGGCGATATCTCCGTCTTCACCCTCGCCGGCAACCTCGAGGCGGTCCCGCTCGCGCTCATCGGCTCCTCCTATTCGGTCGCGGCATTCCCGGCGCTCTCGGAGGCGGGGGAGAAGGAGGATCGTGCCGAGTTCACCGGCATTCTCTCGACGGCCGCGCGGCACATCATCATCTGGTCGCTTGTCGCGCTCGGGCTGGTCGCCGTCTTGCGCGCGCATATCGTCCGCGTCATCCTCGGCTCGGGTGCCTTCGGCTGGGACGCGACGCGTCTCACGGCAGCCCTGCTCGCCATCGCCATGGTCGGTCTTGTCGTCGACGCGCTCGAGCTCCTTTTCTCCCGTGCGCTCTACGCGATCCGGCAGTCCTGGTGGCCGCTCGCGTATCAGCTCGCCACGGCCGTGCTTACCATCGGGCTCGCGTCCCTCTTCCTCATCCTGCCCGCCGACCGTTTCGCCGCGCCGCTCGCGGCACTCCTGCGGGTTTCCGATGTCCCCGGCACGAACATCCTCCTGCTCGCTCTCGCGAACGTGGTCGGGCAGTTCTTCCTCGTTGGACTCTCGATTGTCGTCCTGCGGAAAACGGCACCCGGCCTCGCAAGAGCGCTTCTCTTGCCGGCGCGTGACGGTCTCGCCGCCGGTATTGCGGGCGGAGCGGTCGCGTATGTCGTCCTCTCATTCATGGGCGGCATCGCGCCTTTGACGACTTCGCTCGCCGTCCTGTCACAGGGCCTTGCCGCCGGCGTCGCTGGTCTCGCCGCCGCGGCAATCACGCTTCATCTGCTCGGCAATGAGGAGTTCCGGACGATGGTGGCTGCGGCCGAGCGGCTCTGGCGCGAACGTTGCGGCGGCGCTAATGTTCTGAAACCTTCCGGCGAGGACCTTCTATAGCCATGAACCAGGACCATATCCGCAACTTTTCCATCATCGCTCACGTCGACCATGGCAAGTCGACGTTGGCTGACCGTATGCTCGAACGCACGGGTACGATCCCGGAGCGTAAGATGCGCGACCAGGTACTCGACCGGATGGATCTCGAGCGCGAGCGGGGTATCACCATCAAGATGCAGCCCGTCAGGATGCGTTATGGGGATTACATCCTGAACCTCATCGACACCCCCGGCCACATCGATTTCTCCTATGAAGTCTCGCGCGCTCTGAAGGCGGTCGAGGGCGTCATCCTGCTTGTCGATTCGACGCAGGGTGTGCAGGCGCAGACCCTGACGACGCTCGCCGCGGCGCGCGCACAGGGCTGCGTCGTGATTCCCGTCGTGTCGAAGATCGATGCGCCCGCTGCGCGCGCTGCGGAGGTCTCGGCCGAGCTCGCGGACCTGCTTGGCATAGAGGCGGAAGAGGTCCTTGCCGTCTCAGGGAAGACGGGGCAGGGTGTGGATGAGCTTCTCAAGACGATCGTCGGGAAAGTGCCTCCGCCCCGGGCGAGCGAGTCCTCGAGCGAGCCTCGCGGACTCGTCTTCGACTTCTCCTACTCGACGCACCGCGGCGTCACCGTCTATCTGCGCGTTTTCGACGGTATCTTTCGCAAGGGCGAGCCGCTCGTCTTCCGCGCGGCAGGGAAGACGTTTACGGCACTCGAAGCGGGCATCTTCGCGCCTGATGAGACGCCCGCCGAATCGCTCTCCGCGGGCGAGATCGGCTATGTCGTCACCGGCATCAAGGAGCCGGGCGTCGTCGCGGTAGGCGACACGGTCGGCCTCGCCGGCGGTACGTTGCCGCCCTTGCCGGGCTATGAACGCCCGCGCCCGGTCGTCTGGGCGAGCGTGTACCCGGAGAGTCAGGATGACCTGCCGCAGCTGCGTCAGGCGCTCGAACGTCTGCGTCTCTCCGATTCCTCGCTCTCGTTCGAAGAGGAATCCTCGGGCGTACTCGGGCGCGGATTCCGCTGCGGTTTCTTAGGTCTCCTTCATCTCGAGATCGTCACCGAACGGTTGAAACGCGAGTTCGGTCTCGCCCTCGTCGTCACCATCCCGACCATCTCGTATATCGTCACGAAGACGAACGGAACTCGCGAAACCGTCTACACGCCGGCCAAGTTTCCTGAGCATGGCGACATCATGAAGGTCGAGGAACCTTGGGCGAAGGTCGTCATCATTACGCCGCCCGAGACGGTGAGCGCACTCGTCCGGCTTCTCCACGCGCACGAGGCCGTCACGCTCGCGACCGAGACCTATGCGGACGGCCGCGTCGAGATGATGGTCGAGATGCCTCTGCGGGAGCTCATGCGCGGCTTCTTCGACACATTGAAGAACATCTCCTCCGGCTATGCGTCGCTCTCCTATGAGATCCTGCCTGAGCGGCCGGCGGATGTGGCGCGTCTCGACATCCTCGTCGCCGAAGAGCCGGTTCCGGCGTTCGCTCGCGTGGTCGCCCGGCGGCGACTCGAAGAGGAAGCTGAGAAGGCGGTCGAGAAACTCCATGCAATCCTGCCCAAACAGCTCTTCGTCACCAAGATCCAAGCACGCGCTCTCGGACGCATCATTTCCTCTCGGACGCTCTCCGCGATGCGTAAGGACGTCACCGGCTATCTCTATGGCGGCGACGTGACGCGCAAGAACAAGCTCCTCGACAAGCAGAAGAAGGGCAAGAAGAAACTCCTCGAACAAGGGAAGGGGCGGGTGCGTATCCCGGAGGAGGTGTTCATGAAGATGGTTCGTTCCTCTGGTGAATAGGGAGGTATACTGGAGCCATGCGCGGCAAGCAGATCAGGCGAGGCATCGTCATCGGATTCCTTCTCCTGGTCGTGGCCTGGCTCGTCTCGCTCATCTGGGGCCTGACAGGCAAGGCACAGGTGGCGATCCGCGAAGCGAACGACGCGAAGAGCCAGTACCAGGCGCTCGAGGCGCGGAAGAGCGTGCTCCAGGCGAACCTCGACGCTCTCGCGACGCCGCGCGGAGAGGACGCGGCGATCCGGACGGCCTTCGGGGTTGCGCGACGGGGAGAAGAGGTTATCGTGGTGGTACCGCCCGCGACGACGACGCCGACCGCGACGCCGTCCTGGTGGCGGCGCATCCTGAGTTGGTTTTAATTTTGCGGAATTAGTTTAGTGGTAGAACTTCTGCTTCCCAAGCAGGTGGCGCGAGTTCGATTCTCGCATTCCGCACAAAATCTCGGTGTGGTATACTGTCCAGGTAACCAAGAAATATTATGGATAAAATCGTCACCATCTATACGACTCCGACCTGCCACTTCTGCCATATGGCGAAGGATTTCTTCGAGGCGAACGGCGTTGCTTACACCGAGCATGACGTCCTCTCCGACCTCGAGAAGCGCCAAGAAATGATCCGGCGGTCCGGCCAGATGGGCGTGCCGGTCATCATTATCGGCGACGACCTTATCGTCGGCTTCGACCAGGAGCGCATCGCGAGCCTGCTCGACCTCGCGTAGTGCGCGCGCCTTTATCTTCGCAGACTCGATACGCGGGCGCGCTCGGCGTAAAAGAATGTTAGATTACTAACGTTCTTTTAGCCTCGCTTGGCCCTTGTAGTTCAACGGATAGAACTCCACACTCCTAACGTGGTAATCCAGGTCCGATTCCTGGCAAGGGCACAATGGTATACTAAGGGCACATGGATCCCGACCTGCGAAAGGAGCTCGACGAGATACACGCGCTCGTGCGCGACAATCACAAGATGCTGCGCTCAGTCCGGCGGAGCCAATTCTTAAGCACGCTCGGCTCGATCGTCATCTGGGTCCTCGTGCTCGCCCTCCCGCTCTTCCTCTATCAGCAGTATCTCGCGCCGATCATCCAAAAGGTCTCGGCAGTCTCCGGCCTCTCCGCGACGACCACGACCAACCTCTTCGGCCTGCCGACTTCCTCTGAGGCACAAAAGCTGATAAACTTCCTCAAGGGTGGTAAGTAAGCAAATAAATATAAGCTTGGGTAGCTCAGTTGGTAGAGCATTCCCCTGAAGAGGGAAGGGTCGTCGGTTCGATCCCGACCCCAAGCACATGTCGGGGCTTGCACGGTTCTTCGCCTGGGTGCGCCGGTACGAGCGGCACCTTTCGGCGCTTGCGATGGTGGCCGGCTTCATCGCCGACAACCTCCTCTTCAAGCGGGTGGATATCTTCCAGACCCAGCTGCTCCTGGCAGGCTACTCGCTCGCGTGCTTCGTCTCGATCCCGTGGCTCCATCATCTCGAGTCGCGTCCTGTGCCTCCGCGCTCTCGCGTCATCCTGCGGTTCGTGACGCAATTCGCGCTCGGCGGCTTCTGGAGCGCGTTCGTCATCTTCTATGCTCGTGCGGCAGTCTGGAGCGCATCGTGGCCGTTCCTCCTGCTCCTGTTCCTCGTCTTCGTCGGGAGCGAATATTTCCATAAGTATCACGCTCGCCTCGTCTTCACGAGCATCCTCTTCTTCCTCGCGCTTTATTCAGCAGCCATCTTCTCGCTCCCGATCTATACGCATACGATCGGCACGATGACCTTCATCGGGAGCGGACTCGTCGCGGTCGGCGTCTTCACGCTCTTCACGATGCTCCTGCGTCGTCTCGCGCGGGAGCGCTTCCGTGCCGACGTCTGGCGGATCCGCGCGGGAGCGCTCGGCGTACTCGCGGTGATGAATCTCTTCTATTTCACCAGCATCCTGCCGCCCCTGCCGGTAACCGCGCCAGCAGCCGGCATCTATCATAGCGTTGAGCGCGTTCCGGGCGCGTATATCGGGACTGCAGAGGCTGAGCCCTGGACGGTGCGTTGGCTCGGCTTCACGCCGACCGAGCACCTCATGCGGGGAAGTTCGCTCTCGGCTTTCAGCGCCGTCTTCGCGCCGGCGGCGCTTCATGCGGCCATCACACACCGCTGGGAATGGTATGACGGGAGCGGGAGGGGCTGGGTAACGGAAGCGGTTATCACCTATCCGATCACCGGCGGCCGCGCGAGCGGCTACCTCGGCTACTCCACGATGCCTATAAACGAGGCGGGTTCCTGGCGTGTCGACGTCGAGACCGCTGATGGCCGTCTCATTGCGCGCATCCCCTTCACCGCTGCTTTCGTCCCCTCCGCCTCCTCGACGCCTCCGCTCTCGACCGTAACGCTTGACTAGCCCGCCTTGACGCGGAGCTTGGTCTGACGAGCCTTGTCGAGTTTGGGGAGGGTGATGGTGAGGAGACCATCCTTGGCACTCGCCGTGGCGGCGTCGACGTCGATCTCCTGCGGGAGCGAGATGACACGCGAGAACGAACCCCAGAAAAGTTCCTGGGTGAAATAGTCGGGCCCGGCGATCTTGTCGCGTTCCATGCGGGATCCCTCGATCTCTACCATGTCGCGGCTGATCGAAATACTGAGTTCATCGGGACGCACACCGGCGACGAAGGCACGGATGACGATATCGTTCCCGGTCTGATGCACGTCGACCGGCAGCTGTCCCTCGGCTTCAGCACTGACCTCTTCGAGCGGCGCGGGTCGGACGGCCTGCCTGCTGGCGGTCATGGCCATCTCGCTCGCGCGGCGCAAGTCTGACCGAGCCGGTATCGGCACCGTCGGCAGTTCCTCGTCGAAGGAGTCGAAAGGATCGTCGGAGACGGAGGAGCCGGAGAGGCGGCTGAAGAATGAGTGCTTGGTAGTCATACGTAGCGTTGCGGGTTTATAAGGTGACGGTATTGGAAATATTTGAGTACCTCGAAGGTCGCGAAGTACACGACGGCTGCCGTCCAGACGAGGAAAAATGCGCCGAGCGTCGCGGAGGCGCCTTGACTGATGATAAGGGCGTTGAACGCCGTGTGCAACGCCACGGCGAGGATAAGTCCGCCGAAGGCGGCAGCCATCCGGATGAGCGGGCGGCTTCCTGAGGAGAAGGCGAGCGAGAAGCCGATCGCTGCGGAGGCGAGGACGTGGAGTAGGGAGGAGCCGAGGAAGCGTATGTCGCCGGTGAAGAAGGTGCTTGCCATGTTCCCGTCGAGGAGCGGCGCGAGGAGGAAGAGCATGTTCTCGGCGGCGGCGAAGCCGAGTGCGATGGTGATCATATAGATCACATAGTCGGGCGCTTCGTCGACTGCACGGCGCCAGAGGATGAGGATAGCGGCCATCGCATACTTAAGCAGCTCCTCGATGAGCGCCCAGGCGACGAAGATGGATGAATCGGGGAAATGTGCCCGCGCCCACTGCTCAAGCGGCAGTGCGATCGGGACGGCGATCATGCCGGCGATGAAGGCAAGGACGATGAGACGCTTCGGCTCCGGGTGGTTCGCCTCCTCGCGCAAGAGGAAATAGAGCCAGACGAGCGAGGGGAGGAGCCCGCCGATAAACGCGTAGCCGAGCGTGGAGAGGGTCACCTTTTTATTCTACCACCGGCCAATGGGCGATCATGAGGAAATCAGAATCTTTTGTGGGCATTGATTGATAGATTTCTTCGGTGACGAAGGGCATGAAGGGGTGGAGGAGGCGCAGCGACGTGTCGAGGAGTGTGAGGAGGAGTCGCGCGCGCGAAGCGCGCGCGGCATCATCCGTGCCGTTCAGGATCGGTTTCGACTCCTCGAGGATCTTGTCGGCAAGCTCGTGCCAGACATAATGATAAATCTTCTCGGCGGCGAGATAGGGGCGATATTCCTCGATATCGCGAGTAACGTCGGTGGTTAAGGCGCTCAGCGCTTTAAAATGCGTGCGGTCGCTCGGATTCAGCAATTCCGGATAGCGCTCCAGGCCGTTCGGCCGAGTCTTACTATCCGGAATTGCCGAACCCTCGCTTCCGCCGGCTTCTGTATTTTCCAATATGAACCGCGCGATGTTCCAGAGCTTGTTCGCGAAGTGCTTGTAGCCCTTGATCTTGTCCTCGCTCATGCGCATGTCGGTGCCCGGCGTGTTGCCGACCACGAGCGCCATGCGCGCAGCGTCGGCGCCGAACTTCGCCGCTATGTCGATCGGGTCGATGCCGTTGCCGAGCGACTTCGAGAACTTGCGTCCCTGCGTATCGCGGATGATGCCGGTGAGGTACACCGTCTTGAAGGGGATATCGCCGAGCGCGAACTCGGTCATGAGGATCATGCGTGCGATCCAGAAGAAGAGGATCTCATAGGCGGGGACGATGGTATCCGTCGGATGGAAGCGTCGCAGGTCAGCGGTATCGTCCGGCCAGCCGAGGGTCGAGAAGGTCCAGAGTCCGGAAGAGAACCAGGTGTCGAGCGTGTCCTCGTCCTGCTCCCAGCCCGCTTCTGCCGGCTCGACGCCGACCTGAATCTCCTCGCCCTTGTACCAGACGGGGACGCGGTGCCCGTACCAGATCTGGCGGCTGATGCACCAGTCGCGCAGGTTCTCGATCCAGTGATAGTAGGTCTTCTCGAAGTGCTCAGGGATGATCGTGATCTTCCCGCCCTTCACCGGCTCGAGCATGAGATCCTTCAGCGATTTGCCTCGGCCGGGCACCTCCTTGTTCACGTTCACCCACCACTGGAGCTTGGGCAAGGGCTCGATGATGCCGCCCGTGCGCTCGGCAGTCGCGATGTTCTGCCTTACGTCTTCTTCCTTCTCGAGAAGGCCTTCTCCGCGGAGCCATGCGACGACCTGCTCGCGCGCGTCGGTCGTCTTAAGTCCGTTTAAGCGGCCGGAGGCGGTCATCTTCGCGTATTCGTTGATGACGATGACCTCGTGCGAGAGCGCATGGCGGTCGGCGATGTCCCAGTCGGTCTGGCTGTGCGCGGGCGTGACGCCGACCGCGCCGGTGCCGAAGGTCGGGTCGACCTCTTTGTCGGCGACCACTTTGATATGGATCGGGACGTCGCAGAAGACGGCGTCGTATTCCTTCCCAACGAACTCCTTATAACGCGCATCGTCCGGATGGACGGCAACAGCGACGTCGCCGACCTTCGTCTCGGGACGTGTCGTCGCGACGGGGATGGGGAAGTCCTTCGCATATCGGAAGGTGTAGAGCTTCGCCGTGCGCTCTTCGTAGACGATCTCGTCGTCACTGATCGTCGTCTGGCCCTTCGGATCCCAGTTGACGATGCGGTTGCCGCGATAGATGAGGCCAGCGTCGTACATGCGCTTGAAGATCGTATTGACCGCACGATTGCGTTCCGCATCGAGCGTGAAGGCCTCACGTGACCAGTCGCAGGAGGCGCCCATGACGCGGACCTGTTTCTGGATAGTAGCTCGGCTCTCGGCAACGAAGGTCTCGATGCGCTTCAAGAGCTCCTCGCGGCCGAGGTCGTGACGGCTCTTGCCTTCCTCCTTCTTGATCTGCTTCTCGACCTTGGATTGCGTCGCGATGGCGGCGTGGTCGGTGCCAGGGAGCCAAAGTGTCGCCTTGCCTCGCATTCTCTCGAAGCGAATGATGATGTCCTGGATAGAGAGGCCGAGCGCGTGACCCATGTGGAGGATTCCGGTCGCGTTCGGCGGCGGCATCATGATTGTGAATGGCGGCCGTTCCTTGCCCTCCGGCAGGTTGTCCGGATTGAAATAGCCGCTTGTCTCCCAGGCCTCATAGACCCGCGTCTCCGTCTCCTGCGGGTTGTAGGGCTTGAGAAATTTCTCGTCCATCGCTTAAGAATATAGCAAATGTGTGCGTTATGCGAGGGAGAGGTTCCCGTTCGCGATGAGCGTGGCAGGGTCGGTGAAGTCGTTGCGGAGGGCGCGGTAGAAGCCGGCGAGGGCGATCATGACGGCGTTGTCGGTCGAGAGGGAGGCAGTAGGGATGCGGAGCGCGACGTTCGGGGCGTTTTCTTCGATTGCTTTTTTGAAAACGCGACGGATGTGCGTATTCGCAGAGACGCCGCCGCCGAGGACGAGGGTTTGCGCGCCCTCTCTCACGAGGGCGCGTTCTGTCTTCTTGAGAAGTACCTCGGTGACCGCATCCTCGAACTCGCGCGCGAGATGGGAGCGCTCGCTCGCGGAGATGCCGCCGTGCTTCTTAAGGAGATTTAACACAGCGGTCTTGAGCCCCGCGAAGGAGAAGTCGCAGGTCGCGTCGTGGAGCATCGGTCGGGGGAGCCTCTGCGTGAGTAAGGTCAGACCTTCCTCATCTGAGTAAGGTCTGACCTTACTCACGTTCGCTTCCGTGTCTCGGAGCCCTTCTGCAAGTTTCGAGATCTCGGGCCCGCCCGGATAGGGGAGCTCGAGCATGCGCGCGACCTTGTCGAAGGCTTCGCCGACCGCGTCGTCGCGCGTCCTGCCGACGAGTTCGTATTCGAGCCACTCTTTCATCAAGACGAGCTCGGTGTGCCCGCCCGAGATAAGGAGCGCGAGTACGGGCAATGCGACATTCTTGATGACGAGTCCGTCGCCTTCGCCCCCCGCAAGGGCCGCCATGATGTGGCCTTCCATATGGTTGACCGCAACGAGCGGTTTGTCCCAGGCGAGCGCGAGCGCTTTCGCGAAGCTCACGCCGACCCAGAGCGCCGGCTCGAGGCCGGGGCCGGCCGTGACGGCGATCGCGTCGATCGCGGGCGCTTCGCACTCGTCGATGAAGTCGAAGAACGCTTCGGCGAGCCCTTCTTCGCGCGCGAGCGTTTCGGCAATCCGGTTGTGCAATTCCTCCGACATGGCCTGCGTGTCTTCGCGAACGAGCTCAGCCTCCTCGAGCGCGGCGTCGAGGAGCGGCACGAGATTCTTCGCGTGCTCGCGCTTGGCGAGAGAAGGGAAGACGCCGCCGTAGGGCTTATGGAGCTCGATCTGCGAGAGGAGCGCGTTGCCTAGGATGTGGAAATGCGCGTTCCGCTCATCTCCAGTCGCTTCGACTATGGCCACCGCCGTCTCGTCGCAGGAGGTTTCAATCGCGAGGATTTTCATGATGACGAGCGACTGACGTCCATGGGAGCGGTTCGCCCCATGGGACGAAGAAAGCCGAGGCGTTCGGATGGCCGTTTCCGCCGTGGCGCCGTGCGAGCTCGGAGACATCGACCGATCCGTCGCCGCGGATGGAAACCTTTATACCGTCGTGTGCCACACTCGTGACGAGCGCACAAGGGCCTTTTTTTGCCGCGAGTACATGGCCGACGTCGGAGTTGAATATAGAAGCGCCGTTGCCTAGGTAGATTTCGTATCCTTCGAACATGACAAGCTCGGCGCGCGCGGCGAGGCGCTCGACCGTGAACATGTAGTACTCGAAGTAGATAGCGCCGCGGGCTATCACCTTAGCACGTTCAACCGGGTCTTCGATTTGGCGCACGAGTTCGTCCCATACGTCGAAATGGAAGGGTTTCGTATAAGCGTAGGAGAGGATCGCGCGTGAATCGGGGAGGTCGAAGCGGAAGAGGTCGCCGGTCTCGACGTAGCGCAAGAAGAGCGGTATCGGCGTCTCGGGATGGAAATAACTCCACGCGATGGTCGCGCCGGAGTGTTCCGTGTCGAAGATGCCGGGGAACGCCGTTGCGACATCGCGCGCGCCTTCGTGATGATCGAGGACGATGAGATGCTTCGCCGCTTGCGCGAGCGTCTTCATAATCTCGGCTGGATAAGAGAAGTCGATGCAGTAGATATCGCGCCCATTCCCAAGCTCGGGCGCGGGTCGGCCGTGCTTAACCGGTATGTATTCTGCGTCATCGCCGAATTTCTTCCAGGCGGCATAGGCACCACCGAAGCCATCGGGACAATCGGCGTGATAGAGGATAGCGATATTTTTACGAGGCATGAAAGTATTGTATCCGCTATCGCACGAAGCGCACATAAATACCGGCGGGGATGACGCGGTCGGAGGAAGATTCCTTGATGTGGAGCTCGCCGCTTTCGCCGCTTACGTCTCCGAACGTGCTCTCGACCGCCTGCGCGAACGAGCGCGGCGCATAGCCGGCGGCATAACCATTCAAGAGGAAGAAGGAGCCGGGCGTATCGGAGAAGACATCTCGAAGTGCGGTGAGGAGCCGGGGCAGGTCCTCCTCGATCTTCCAAACCTCGCCCTTCGCGCCGCGGCCGAAGGCGGGCGGGTCGAGGATGATACCGTCGTAGCGCGTACTGCGGCGAGCTTCACGCTTCGCGAAAGCGAGCGCGTCGTCCGGGATCCAGCGGATCGTGTCCTCGGCGAGGCCGGAACGGCGTGCGTTGTCGTGTGCCCAATCGAGCGACTGCTTCGAGGCGTCGACGTGCGTCACCTGCGCGCCCGCGAGCGCTGCGACGACGGAGGCGACGCCCGTGTAGCCGAAGAGGTTCAATACTTTCGCATCGGGGTGCACGACCCGCCGGAGCCATTTCCAGTTCGGCGCCTGCTCGGGGAAGATACCCGTATGCTTGAAGCCGGTGAGCTTCGCCGTGAAGTGTGCGTCCTCCCAGCCGAGCTCCCAGGATTCCGGAATCGGCTTCTTGATATCCCATGAACCTTTCTTGTCGCGGAAGGCGAACGTGGCGTGCGCCTGCTTCCAGAGTTCGGGCTTCTGCTTCGCCCAGAGCGCCTGCGTCTCGGGGCGCGCGACGACGATCTCACCGAAGCGTTCGAGCTTCATCCCTTCGCCCGAGTCGAGAAGTTCGTAATCTTCCCAAGAGAGGGTAGTGAGATGGTGGTCGTGCATCATAGTGCTTCCGGGTGCTTGCGGCTCCACTCGTAGAAGATGATGGCGGCTGAGACGGCGGCGTTCAAGGACTCGGTGCGCGGATGCATCGGGATTGCGAGCGTGACATCGCAGGCGGCGAGCGTCTTCTCGCGCACGCCCGCGCCTTCGTTCCCGATGACGAAGGCGGCCGGCGCGTCGAAGGCGTCGGAGCCAGGGGTCGCCGTCCCCTTCATCGCGAGACCGTAGGTCCAGAAGCCGTGCTTCTTGAGTACTTCGAGCGTGTGGTTCACGTTCCCGATCGAAACGAGCGGGATGCGGAAGGCCATGCCGGCCGAGGCCTTCACGACCGTGCCGGTTATACCGGCTTGGTTATGTTCGGGGATAAGGATGCCCGAGAGGCCGAAGGCGGCCGCCGAGCGGATGACGGCGCCGACGTTATGCGGGTCCTGTAGTTCGCCGAGGACCGCGACCGCCGGATTCCGGGCGAGGTCGAGCGTCTCGAGAAAGCGGTCGAGCGGGGTGAGGACGGCCGCCGGATCGATGAGGGCGATGACGCCTTGGTGCACCGCGTCGCGGCCCGCGAGCTCCTTGCCCTTGCCGGGCGCGAGGTCGGCGGTCGGGATGCCGTGCTTCTTAAGGAGGGCACGCAGCCGGGCGTCCTTCAGGTCGGGCGCGATGAAAGCCTTCCGCACCGCTTGCGGCATGTTCTCGAGCGCCTCGGCGAGCGCGTGCCGGCCGTAGACATAGATTTTTTCCTTTTGTTGGCGCCTAGGGTTCACGCCGGCGCGTCGTTTCGTTTTCATAAGGAGGACTGTACCACGTTCAGCCGGTCATTCTCGGTAGACGGTTCTTGAATTTCGCGATCTGCTCGATGAGGAGCGTGTTGCCGGCGAGGATGACGATGAAGATAAGAATGAGCGGGCCGCCGCCGAGGAAGATGCCGCCGATGACCGCTACTATGGCGGCGCCGAGCGTCGTGATGATGTTGTCCATCGCGACGCCGACAATAGCATCGCCTATGCGGCCCTTCGGATGGATCGAGAAATTGTGGACGATGATCATCTCGCTCAGGCAGCCGATGATGCCGGCCAGTACGCCGGTGACGACGAAAGGAAGATGGGTAATATCCGAGAAGACTTCCAGTGCGCGCACCATAGCCTCGGCGGCGACGAGGATGGCGACGCCGGCGAGGACGAGTTCGAACCAGATGCGCGGCGTGCTGAAGCGTGCATAGGCGCGCTCTTCTTCCGCTATCTTGCAGGTCGGTGCTCCGGGCCGTTCGCTCTTGCGGAAGAAGTAGAGGACAGCGGCGCTCAGCATGAAGAGCACGATGCCGACCGGCGGGACGAGCTGGTAGAGATCGCCCGTCATACCGAAGGCATCGGAACCGATCCTGCCGAAGAGGACCATGGAGATCGCGACGAAGGTGGTGAGGAGGGTGAGGGCGGTAAGCACGCTGATCGCGCCGTCCATTTCGTGCGCAGTAGGCTTCGTCTCGTGCTTTTCGACCGGTTTCAGAGTGCCGAACGATGCGAAGGGCGGGAACATGAGCACCTCTCGCCCGAGCGTGTCGGCGCGATTCTGCCGCCACACGCACCAGGTTGAGTGGAGGATGTTGTAGATGTTCGAACCGAAGGTCGCAGCAGCAGCGAGGACCGCGAGATTGACGGCGCGCACGTAATCGACGTTTCTCACCTGGAGCGAGAGGATGGCGGCGACGATGCCGATGATCATGTCGGGAAAGGCGGTCCCGAAGGACTGAAGGAACCCGCCCGCGAGGCCGGTTCGATCCTTCAAGACGTCGGTCGTCTCTTCGATCATGCGACTCGTGCCGCGGAAGACGAAGCCGATGCCGATGATGAAGATAAGGGCGGCGGCGGAAATCTGTAGCCACCAAGGACCGAGCCCGAGGAATTGGTCGGCGAAGATAAATTTCAACACGAGGGCTGTGGCGATGAAAGCAGCAACGACCAGAAGGCTGTTCCGGCGTAAGAAGGAGGACATCTGGTGCGCGGTAAGGGACTCGAACCCCTGACCCCATCCACGTCAAGGAAGTGCTCTACCAACTGAGCTAACCGCGCGTGAGGAGACTATAGCATACTTCGTTCCGGAGTTCCCGCCTTTGATTTTTATCCGGGCGCGTGCTAGGGTAGCCCCATGTCAGTACGCATGCGCCATACCAAGGGTCACACCGGCAACCGCCGGTCGCACCACGCGCTTGAGAGCACGACCATCGTCAAGGATGCGACGAGCGGCGCGCTCCGGCTGCCTCATCGCCTCGACGAGACGACCGGCATGTACCGCAGCAAGCAGATCGCAGCGCCGAAGGCTAAGAAGATCGTGCTCCCGGGCGGGAGCAAGAAGGGTCCCGATACGGAGCCGATCGCTGAGAAGCATGCTCACGAGCATATGCACGAGCACGCGCACGAGGCACACCAGAACGCCGAGGTGAAAGGCTCCAAGGGCGTCAAGGCAGAGGCGACGGGCGGCCGGCCGAAGGCAAGGAGCGGCTTCGGCGGCGGGGCGTAATCGGGGAGAGTACGAAGTAATGCACGCGGCCGCGCTTGCGCGGCCGCGGTTTCTGCTATACTGCGAGCACGCGATCTTTCCATGGCGAACCGACATCTCGCACGTTCCGTCGTCCTCCAGACGCTCTTCGAGTGGGATTCTTCCCACGCGGCGGAGTCCGAGGCCTCCGCCATTCTTGCGCGCAACATGGCTGAGTTCGGCGGCGACGATGTCGACCGCCCGTTCATGGAGAACCTCCTCGCGGGCGTGCTCGCGAAGCGTCCCGATATCGACCGCATCATCGAGAAGGCGGCTCCCGACTGGTCGCTCGAGCGCATCGCGCCGGTCGATCGCAACATCCTTCGTATGGGGCTTTACGAGCTCCTCTTCGCCGACCGTACGCAGGTGCCTGCCAAAGTCGCTATCAATGAGGCCATCGAGCTTGCCAAGACCTTCAGTGGCGAGTCGTCCGGTCGCTTCGTCAACGGCGTGCTCGGTGCCGTCTATAAGGAGCTCGGCGAACCGGGTAAGGACGAGCACGGCGGGAAGAAAGCGAAGCACCGTTACGAGGATATCCCGCTCCAGCAGCTCGGTGGCGCGGTCGTCTATGCCAAGCACGACGGCCAGTATTACCTCGCGCTCGTGCATGATGTCTTCGGCCATTGGACTCTCTCGAAGGGGAAGATCGGCGATGACCCGAGCATCAAGGACGAGACGGCCGAGGAGGGGACTGCGCGCGAGATCAAGGAAGAGATCGGCCTCGACATTACGGTCGAGGAGAAGATCGGCGAGAACGAGTACGTCGCTTCCCACCCGGAGAAGGGTAAGTACCGCAAGCGCGTGACCTACTTCCTCGCCCGTTCCGCGTTCGAGCCGCTCGAGCTGCAGAAAGGGAAGGGCGGCCTCGATGATGCGAAGTGGTTCCGCCTCCAGGACATCATCGACCTTAACTTCTATGACGACATGCTCCCCATCGTCACGGCGGCCGTCCAGAAGCTCCTCGATCGCGCGAGCGGTGAGCGCGCCCGTGCTGCAGTCCATGCCTGATTTTGCTGCGTTCGCCGCGGAGCTCGGCATCGTCTTTCATAATCCCGACCTCCTCGTCGAGGCGTTGACGCACCGTTCCTATCTGAACGAGCATCGCGAGTACGCGGGCGCGCACAACGAGCGGCTCGAGTTCCTCGGCGACGCGGTGCTCGAGCTCGCCGCGACCGACTTCCTCTTCAAGAAATTCCCAGCAAAGCCTGAAGGCGAGCTTACCGCCTATCGCGCTGCACTCGTCAACACCGTCTCGCTCGCCGAGAGCGCCGCCGCGCTCGGCACGAGCGATTATCTCCTCCTCTCGAAGGGCGAGGCGCGCGACACCGGCCGCGCGCGCGATGTGATTCTCGCGGACGCGTTCGAGGCGGTCATCGGCGCGATCTATCTCGACCAGGGCTACGCGGCCGCCGAGGCCTTCATCGCCGGGCAGCTCTACCGTAAGATCGACGAGGTCATCGAGAAGCAGTCCTACCGCGACCCCAAGAGCCGCTTCCAAGAGGCCGCGCAGGAGAAGCGGGGCATCACGCCGCGCTACGAGACGCTCGAGGAAGTCGGCCCCGACCACGACAAGCGCTTCACCGTCGGCGTCTTCCTCAATGGCGACGAAGTCGCCCGCGGCGAGGGCAAGTCAAAACAAGAAGCCGAACAATCAGCCGCCCAGGCAGCATTAGACAAGATGGGTTGGTAAATCGTTTGGTACAATAATTCAACAATGCTGAAGCGCCTGGAGATCGTCGGGTTTAAATCCTTTGCAAAAAAGACCGTGCTCGACTTCTCGAGCGCGACGACGGCTATCGTGGGGCCGAACGGATCGGGGAAGTCGAACGTCGCCGAGGCGTTCCGCTTCGCGCTCGGCGAGCAGTCGATGAAGAGCATGCGCGGCAAGCGTGCTGAGGACCTCATCTTCAACGGGTCGCACAGTGCGCCGCGCGCGGGCCGCGCGGCGGTCGCCATCGTCTTCGACAACCGGAAGCGGCAGTTCAAGATCGACTTCGATGAGGTAACCATCGAGCGCGCCGTCCTGCGCGACGGGACGAGCGAATATTCGATCAACGGTTCGCGCGTGCGCCTGAAGGACGTCGCTGAACTCCTCGCGGGCGCGAACATCGGCGAGACGGGGCACCACATCATCTCGCAGGGCGAGGCGGACCGGATCCTGCTCGCCTCCGCGCGCGAGCGCCGCTCGATGCTCGAGGACGCGCTCGGGCTCAAGGTCTACGAGTTCAAGAAGGTCGAGGCGGAGCGCAAGCTCGAGAAGACGGAGGAGAACATCGCGCAGGTCAATTCGCTCCGGCGCGAGCTCGCGCCGCATCTGCGCTTCCTCGAAGGTCAGGTGGAGAGGCTCGAGCGGGCGGCGGCGCTGCGCTCCGAGCTCGTCAGCGCGGCACAAACCTGCTTCGCCATCGAGGACGCGTATCTCGCGCGCGAGCGCGAACGGGTCGCCGAGGAGAAGCGGCAGGCGGCCGAGCGCCTCGCGGCAGTTTCCGCGAGCCTCGCCACGATCGAAGAGGGCGCGACCTCTGACGCCGAAGGCGTGGAGCGTCTCGGCCGAGTGCGCGCTGCCGAGCGGGCGCTCGAGCACGCTTCTGCCGCGCGCGCCGATCTTGCGCGCGAGCTCGGGCGGGTCGAGGGGTCGCTCGCTGCCGCGAGGGCGGCGAGCGAGCGGGTCGCGAAGGAGCCCTATGTGAAGGTGCCGCGCGAGGACCTGAGCGCGCTCGCGAGCGAAGTCGAGAATCAGGTGGCGGAAGCGCATGCGACTGATACGCTCCAGGCGGCGCTCGCCGCGATTGGGAAGGCGGTTCGCGCGTTCGTCGACCGTTTTGCTCCCGCCGAGAGCGACTACCTCGGTGAAGAGGACCGCGCCACCTACGCGCTCGAAGAGGAGCGGAAGGAGCTTCTCGCCAAGGACACGGCGCTCGCTGAAGAACACGAGAAGGCGAAGTCTGCGCTCGCGCGCGCCCGCGAAGCACTCGTCGCGCACGACGAGACGGGCCGCGAGCAGCGCCGCCGCATCCTCGGGCTCGCTGAGGAGAAAGCA
Organism: bacterium; assembly: GCA_021784875.1. Taxonomy (GTDB): domain Bacteria; phylum Patescibacteriota; class Minisyncoccia; order Phycocordibacterales; family Phycocordibacteraceae; genus C7867-001. The sequence goes on along the minus strand of JAJYHF010000019.1, from coordinate 5,295 downwards.
CGCGAAGAGGGTGCTGTGGCGCGTGCCGGAGGTCGCGAGCGCGAGCTCGTCCTCCTCGCCGAGACACTCGATCGTGACAAGGCCGAGACGGGCGCCCTCGCGGGCATGGCGGCCGTCTCCTATGAGCCGCTCGCAGAGGCGCCTGAGGAGCCGCGCGCCGCGCAGGAGGATCGCCGCCGCGCGCTCGAGCGCATGAAGATCCGCCTCGAGGAAGCGGGCGGAAGCGGCGAAGACATCCGTGCCGAATACAAGGAGGCGAGCGAGCGCGAGGCGTTCCTCGCCGGCGAGCTCGAGGATCTCGCGAAGTCCGCGGCAGGGCTCAAAGCGCTCATCGAGGATCTCGATACGGAGCTCGCGAGACACTTCTCCGACGGCCTCGCGCTCGTGAACGCCTCCTTCGGCGAATACTTTGCGCTCATGTTCGGCGGCGGCTCGGCGCGACTCGCGCTTGAAGAACTCGAAGACTCTGAGGAGGCGGAAGACGAAGAGCAAGAAGATCTACCGGGGGAGAAGCAGCGCGCCGGCATCGAGATCGCAGTCAACCTGCCGCGCAAAAAAGTCCGCTCGCTGATGCAGCTCTCGGGCGGCGAGCGCGCGCTCACCTCGATTGCACTCATCTTCGCTATGTCGCAGGTCAATCCGCCTCCGTTTTTGATACTGGACGAGACCGACGCCGCGCTCGACGAGGCAAACAGCCGCCGCTATGGCGACATGATCGACAACCTCGCGCAGCGGTCGCAGCTCATCGTCATCACCCACAACCGCGAGACGATGACCCGCGCCGGCGTCCTCTACGGCGTCACCATGAGCCAGGACGGCATCTCCAAGCTCCTCTCCGTCAAATTTGAAGAGGCCGTCCAGGTGGCGAAGTAACCGCGATGAAAAACTGGTCCAAATTCTCCTTCTTCATAGTCGCGCTGCTCTGGGGCTCGAGCTTCGCCTTCCAGAAGACGCTGCTCGACGTCATCAGCCCCTTCACGCTCACGTTCTGGAATTTCGCTATCGCGGGGCTCGTGTTCCTGGGTATCGCATTCTATCGGAAGTCGCGTCTCTTCTATCGCCTCCGGGAAGGGATGACCTTGGGCGTGCTCCTCGCGGGCGTCGAGATCTTCCAGATGCTCGGTCTGCGGTTCAGCTCGTCGGCGGATACGGTCTTCATCTCCAATCTTGGCATGCTGCTCATCCCGTACGGCGGGTGGCTCTTGTTCCGGGACAAGGTATCGCTGAAGAACAATGTCGCTCTCCTCTTGGCGATCGCCGGCATGTACCTGCTCGTCGGCGGCGTGCACGGGTTCGGCTTCGGGCAACTGATGCTCCTCGTCTCCGCCGTTGCGATGGCGCTGTACTTCCTTTATTCGGAGCGGTTCGAGGGCGAACGGAACAGCCACGCGATCGTCTTGCTGGTGCAGCAGTTCTTCGTCACGACGCTGCTCTCAGGCCTCGTCGTGCTCTTCTTCGGCGAGAGTTTACGCGTGCCTTCCTTCATGGTCGGTGACGTTTTGTTGCAGGTGCTGTTCTTCGTCATCGTGCCGTACGCGCTCGTCCAGTGGGCGAGCCGCTGGGCCGATGAGATGACCTCGGCCGTGTATGACGGCGTCGTCGAACCGCTCGTCGGCGGCATCACCTCCTGGGTCTTCTTCGCGGAGGCGACCACGAGGCTGAGCGTTATCGGTGCGCTTCTTATGGTCACGGCGTTCTCTGTCGTCAGCATATTCTCCAACCGACACTTCTTGAATAAGGGTATAAAAGTGCTCGACGCGCTCGTGCGATAGGCTGGTCGCTTTTTGGATTCGCGGCGGTGCGCGCGTATGCTTATCTTTTCTTGTCCTCTAATTGCTGCCGGAGTTTCTCGATCCATTCCTTCAACTTGTTTGCGCCTTCTTTGAAGGATTCCAGATTGTTTTCTTCGATGATTTTCTCTTGGTGCGGGAAGGAATCCTCGGCGATCTGGAGTAAATAATCCGCTTTCTCCGTGTTGTCGTAAAAGAGCTGCAGCGAGGCTTGAGACACGGCACTTTGAATCGCATCCAACGCCAAAAGGACTCCTTGTTCGAGACTTGGTTCTTCTCTCTTCGGGGCACTTTCCATCACTCAAAGATAACACTTTTCGAAGCGGCTCGGGAGGCGTACAGTAGGCGAGTATGACTAAAGCCGAAATCGTAAAAAAGTATAAGAAGCTCGGGGCGCGCATTGAGACGAAGGTGCGGACGAAACTGAAGGAGAAGAAGGATTTCTCGCTCTGGTACACGCCGGGCGTCGGCGCGGCCTCGGCGCATCTCGCCAAGCACCCGAAGGACGCGTGCGTGATGTCGGTCAAAAGGAACAGCGTCGCGGTCATCTCCGACGGCTCGGCCGTGCTCGGGCTCGGCAACATCGGCCCCTATGGCGCCCTGCCGGTCATGGAAGGGAAGGCGCTCATTTTCAAGGAGAAGGCGGGGATCGACGCCTGGCCGATCGTCCTCGACCTCGCGCCGCTGAAGCTCCGTAAGGCGAGCGCGCAAGAAGAGATTGACTTTATCGTCGACACCGTGAGGGCGATTGCACCCGGCTTCGGCGGCATCAACCTCGAGGACATCGCCGCGCCGCGCTGCTTCGAGGTCGAGCGACGGCTCGTCGAGGAACTCGACATCCCCGTGATGCACGACGACCAGCACGGCACGGGGATCGTCGTCCTAGCGGGGCTCATCAATGCCGCAAAGGTGGTGAAAAAAGATTTTAAAAAGCTCCGCGTGGTGATCATCGGTGCAGGCGCGGCCGGCACTGCGATCGCCAAGCTCCTCTCGGCCGCGGGCGTGCGGGACATCATTCTCCTCGACCGGACGGGCGCGATCTGCGACGAGCGGACGGACCTCGGCCCGCACAAGAAGGAGCTCGCCGTGCTCATGAATCCGCGGAAGGTCTGCGGGAGCATGGAGGACGCGATCGAGGATGCGGATGTGCTCATCGGCGTCTCGGGGAAGGGTGCCCTCACCGCCACGCATGTCGCACGTATGGCGCCGCGCTCTATCGTCTTCGCGATGGCGAACCCCGATCCGGAGATCCTGCCCAAGGAGGCAAAGCGCGCGGGCGCGGCGGTCGTCGCGACGGGCCGGAGCGACTTCCCGAACCAGATCAATAACGCGCTCGTCTTCCCGGGCATCTTCCGCGGCGCGCTCGATAAGGGCGTGAAGGAGATTACCGAAGAAACTAAATTGCGCGCCGCACGTGCCCTCGCGAGCTTGGTGAAAAAGCCGACCGCAGAAAAAATCATCCCCGACATCCTCGACCGTCGCGTCGTCCCCGCCGTCGCCCGTGCGGTGCGATAATCGTTTTTAAGCAGGAACGAAATCGAGTTCCTTTTCTGGCACTCGCGCCGCTACCAGCTTTACCTTGATCGGGTCGCCAAGGCGGTACGCCTTGTGCGTGCGGCGGCCGACGAGGCGATAGTGCTTCTCATCGTATTCGAAATAATCGTCCCCGACGTTCCTGATGAGGATCATGCCATCGGCATGGGTCTCTTTTTCTTCCACATAGAGGCCGCGGTCGGTGACGCCCGAGATGACGGCGTCAAAGGTCTCGCCCACGCGCGGAGCGAGGAACTCGACCTGCTTCATCTTGACCGAGTCGCGTTCGGCGTCGGCCGCCGCGACCTCGCGCTCGGAGGCGTGGAGGGCGATCCGGTCGAAGTCCGCCATCTCCTCCGGCGCGATCGGATCGCCGCCCGCGTGCGCCTTCACGAGCCGGTGGATGACGAGGTCGGGATAGCGGCGGATGGGGGAGGTGAAGTGGGTGTAATAGTCGAAGGCGAGACCGAAGTGGCCGATGTTCTTCGTCGCATAGGAGGCTTTGCTCATCGAGCGGAGGGTTGCCGTCTTCACAAGATATTCCTCCGGCTTGCCCTTCACCTCCTCGAGAAGGCGGTTGAGTTCCGTGCCCGAGACTTTTCCGTCGCCAGCGATCTTCAGATGGTAGCCCATGACGCGCAGGAGGTTCGAAAGGTTCTCGATGCGGTCCTGGTCCGGTTCGTCATGGATGCGGTAGAGCGACTGGAAGTGCGGACCGCCGTTCTTCGTGAGATCGGCCAAATGCTTGGCGACCGCTTCGTTGGCGAGGAGCATGAAGTCTTCGATCATAAGATTGGTCGCCTTACGCTCCTTGAGATGGACGGCGATCGGCTTGCCGGTGCTGTCCAGCTCGACCTTGACCTCCGGCGTGTCGAACTCGACTGCGCCCTTCGCTTGCCGGCGTGCACGGATCTTCCGCGAGAGCGCGAGGAGTGCGGCGAGCTCGTCATGGAGGTCGCCCGCGCCCTCGTCGAGCGTCTGCTGGGCGTCTTCATAGGTGTAGCGGCGGTCGCTGTGGATGAGGGTCTCGCCGAACCACGAGTCGAGGACGTTCGCGTCCGCATCGAGCCTGAAGACGGCTGAGACAGCGAGACGGTCCTGGTCGGGGTTGAGCGAGCAGAGATCGGTCGAGAGGATCTCGGGGAGCATCGGGATGGTGCGGTCGACGAGGTAGACGCTGGTCGCACGCTCGCGGGCCTCGTCATCGAGCGCACCCCCCGGCCGTACGAAGAAGGAGACGTCGGCGATATGCACGCCGACTTCGAAGGTCCCGTCGCCGTTCTTCTTGAGCGAGAGTGCATCGTCGAAATCTTTCGCGTCTTTCGGGTCGATGGTACAGGTCGGCGCAGAGCGGAAGTCGCGCCTCGGCGAGCCGTTGCCGACTCTCGCGGCCTCCTCGGCTATGAGCGTGCGGCCGTGCTCACGTAGCTGCGCGGCCTCCTTCTCGACGCCGGGAGGAAAGACGGGCGAGAACCCCTGGCCGAGCGCGAGCGCACGCATCTCGACGTCGTGCTCGCCGGCCTTGCCGATAATCTCCTTGATGACGCCACGCGGGTATTCCTTGCCCTCGTCCCAGCCGGTCATCCGCACGAGGACCTTGGAGCCGAGCGGTGTACTGCCGCGGTCGGCAATGACGAGCGGCACATGCATCTTCTTGTAGTCCGGCGCGAGGAGGATATGGCCATCTTCTTCGACAAGCGTGCCGACGAAGGTCTCCCGCGCGCGCGAGACGATCTCGACGACCTCTCCCGAGGCACGCGGCGGCATCCGGCCGGCTGGGTCCCGGTACAGGCCGGCCGGTGCGACCTTCACAATATCGCCCGAGAGCGCGTGGCGGGTTCTTTCAGGCGGGATGAGAAGGTCTTCCTGGTCGTCGCCAAGCTTGAAGAAACCGAACCCTTTACGGGTCATCGCGATAGGGCCCTCGTAGACCGTCCTTCCTTCCATTTACCTGCACTCTAGCAATATTTCG
>JAJYHF010000013.1 GCA_021784875.1 bacterium | reverse complement strand
CAAGAAATGACTTTTTCCATATGGCCTATTTTAGCGCACCTCGTACCCCTGCGCGGCGAGGGCAGCGGAAATTTTTTCCATGATGGCGTTCACTTCGTCGTCGGTGAGGGTGCGGTCGAAGGATTGGAAGACGAGGCGGAAGGCGAGCGACACTTTCCTCTCTTTTTCGAACCGATCGAACTGGTCGAGTCGCACCAAGAGCTCGCCGGCGTTCTCTCGAATCATACGTTCAACCGCGTTGCTATCCGTTTCTGCCGGCATCCAGAACGCGATGTCGCGCGTGGTGAAGGGGTATGGTGAGAAAGGCTTGAAGGCGCCAAGCTCGACGCGCTGCGGCTCGTAGCTCGCGTTATCTTCAATGGCGGGCAGGTCAGGAACCGGCTCGGACGTCGCGACCGCGAGATGCTCGCCCGCCTTCGGGAAGACGTTCCCGACCTCGAAGAGCTTCGGCTTCTGCCCCGGCATGAGGACCAAAGGCGCGTAGTGCCTCGCCTTCGCGAGCGCGTCTTTCATGTTCTCGTCGAGATTCGTGCGGAGATACGGATGCGTCTTGTCCATCGGGTTGGCGAGCTTGATATCACCCTTCACCGCGAAGGATTGCGTCGAGATCTCGGAGAAGCCGCGCTCGACGAGCCAGTCCTTTACCTTCTCGATGCCCCTGAATCGCGCCTGATCCGGCTTGCCCTTAATCGGCGGGAGTTCGACGGGAGCGATATGGTCATAGCCGAGAACCTGCCCGACCTCTTCGGCGACGTCCTCGAGAATCGCGATGTCCGTGCGCGGCAAAGGCGCCGTGACATGCAAGGTATCGCCGTCTTCCTCGACCTTGAACCGCAAGCGCCCGAGCACGTCGAGAAGATCCTCGCGCGAGAAGTCGCTCCCGAGGACCATATTTATCCCCGCGACAGTCACGGCGACCGTCGGTGCGCCGGAATAGTCGGGCTCCGTAGCGTCGTTAAGCGGCAGATCGAGGATAGCCGCAAGCTCGCGCGCGACGCCCTCGGTGCCGCTGCAGTCCGCCGTGCGATTCGGGAGTACTTTTACATCGAGCTCGTCGCCATCGATGCTGTCGATCTCAAACGCGTGAAAGGTGAACGCATCAGCAAGCTCGCTCATAGCCGGCAGCTCGGCAGCAAAAAACGACTGGAGTTCCGTTCGGGTGACCTTCATATTTCTTTCTCGTCGAACGCATAGTCGAAGCGGATATCGCCCGAATGGAAGAGCCGCACATCCGGGATGCCGTGCTTCACCATGATGAGCCGTTCGAGCCCGCCGCCGAACGCGAACCCGGCAACCTTTTCCGGATCGAGCCCGGCATTCCTGATCACGTTCGGATGGAACATGCCTGCCCCGGCGACTTCGAGCCATTTCCCTTCCTTGCCCGCCGGCTGGAACCACACGTCCACCTCGACCGACGGCTCGGTGAAGCCGAAGAAGCTCGGGCGGAAGCGCACCTTCGCATTCTCTCCGAGATATTCCCGATAGAAACGTTCGAGCGTGCCCTTCAGGTGCGCGAGCGTGACGGTACCCTTCGGTCCGACCGCGAATCCGTCGACCTGATAGAACTGCGCTTCGTGCGTCGCGTCGGTCGCCTCGTTGCGGAAGACCTTGCCCGGCATGATGCGGCGCAGTTCGGTCCCGCCTTCCTTCGCAAGCTGCTCAAGCTCGCGGAGCGACACCGAAGTGCAGTGCGTGCGCAGGAGCTTACCCTCCGCATCCTTGATCCAAAACGTGTCCTGCATGCTCCGCGCCGGGTGCTCCGGCGGGATGTTCAGGCCGGTGAACACGTGCCAGTCATCCTCGAGCTCCGGACCATAGGCGATGCCGAACCCCATCCGCCCGAAGATATCCGCGATCTCGCGGGTGGCGACGGTGATCGGATGCAGGCGGCCCGGCTGCTCGTTCATCATGAAAATATAGCACAAATATGGTATGCTGCCGCCAATGAGCCCGAATCTGCTGGCCTATCCCTTTCTCTTTCTCGCCCTCTTCTTCGAGTCGTTCGTTCTCGTGACGCTCCTCTCAGAGCCGGCCCGGAAGGCGCGCGCGCGACGTCCCGGCGACGAGGAGCCGTCGGTCGCAGTCATCGTCCCTTGTTGGAACGAGGAATCCACGATCGCCGCGACCGCGGAATCGCTGCTCGCCCTCGACTATCCCGTCGACAAGCTCGAGATCATCCTGGTCAACGACGGTTCGACCGACAACACAAGAGCGGCGATGGATCGCTTCGACGCTCATCCGCAGGTGCGCGTCATCCACAAGGAGAACGGCGGCAAGCACACCGCGCTCAATGCCGGCATCGCTGAGACAAGCGCGGAGCTGGTCGGATGTCTCGATGCGGACTCCTTCGTCGAGCCGGACGCCTTGCGCGAGATCATCCCCTTCTTCGCGCGGAACGAAGTCGGCGCCGTCACCGCGGCCATGTCGATACACCAGCCGGAGAATCTCATCCAGCACATGCAGAACGCCGAGTACACCTTCGGTATCGCGATGCGTCACGCGCTCGCATCGGTCAACGCCCTCTACGTCACGCCCGGCCCCTTCTCCTTCTATCGGAGGAGCGCGCTCGAAGCGGTCGGCCCCTTCCGCCACGGCCACCAGACCGAAGACATGGAGATGGCACTGCGCCTCCAACGCGCGGGCTATGAGATCGAGAACGCGCCGCGCGCACGTGTCTATACCAAATCGCCGGACACTATCCCCAAGCTCATCAAGCAGCGCACGCGCTGGACGACCGGATTCTTGAGAAACACCTTGGGCGAGTACCGCTCGCTCGTGTGGAATCGCCGGCACGGCGTGCTCGGCGTGCTCGTGCTGCCGGTCGCGCTCATCGCCGTCGCGAGCAGCATCCTCCTCTTCACGATCGCGATCGTGCGAACCGTGATTTCCCTCATAAACGCCTTCCAGATTCGCTCCGGCATACCGCTTTCCTACGCTCTCTTCCCGCATAGTACCTTCGACTGGTTTTACTTCCCGGCAGGCTCCTTCGCCTTCCTCGCCGCGATAACAGTCGTCGCATCGATCTCGCTCATCATCATCGGGAAGCGCATCTCGCAGACGCCCGGCGGCCTCAAGCTCGGCACGATCTCCTACGTTCTTCTCTATGGCTTCATCGCCCCGCTCTGGCTCCTGCGCGCGACCGCCGATGCCACGATCGGCCGGCACCGCGGCTGGCGTTCCTGATAGCTCGATGCTACCCTAGTCGCCATGTCGCTCCCCCTCCGCAATGCTCTCATAGCGCTTGCGATCACCATCGTCCTCGCCGGCACGGTCGCCTACGCCGTCAATTACCTGAATGACGCTCGCGTCGCCGACCTCTCGACCATCGAGGACCAGCTCTCGATCGATACGCTTTCCCTCGACACGCAATTCTCCCTCCTCGAAGCCGCGCCTTGCGACAGCGCTGCCTCTTCGACAGCGCTCACCGGCGAGCTCTCCGACCTCGGCAATCGCCTCGCCTACGCCGAAGGCCAGCTCGGGAGCAATGACGCCCAGGTGGTCCGGCTGAAGGAACAGTATTCCCTTCTCGAAATCCGCGATTACCTCATCACCAAACAACTCGCGGCCGCCTGCGGTACGAAGCCCGTCACCGTCCTCTACTTCTATAGCAACGCCGGCGATTGTGCCGACTGCGACAAGGCCGGCTATGCGCTCTCCTACCTGCGCACTACCTATCCTTCCCTCCGCGTCTATTCCTTCGATTACAACCTCGACCTCGGCGCCTTGAAAACGCTCATCTCGCTCGACAAGATCAAGAAAGGATCCTTGCCGGCTTTCGTGATAAACGGAAAAGCCTCGAACGGCTTCACCTCGCTTCCCGACCTGGAGAAACTCTTCCCCAAGGATGCGCTCGCAACCTCGACACCTCCCAAATCTTGAGCCGGGAGTCGGATTCGGACCGACGACCTGCTGTTTACAAAACAGCTGCTCTGACCGACTGAGCTATCCCGGCTAAAGTCTTATCGCGCCATCACGTCCGGCACTTCTGGACGCGTCTCCTGAAGCTGTCCTTTCTTGAAATCGGAAAGGGTCCTGACGAACTCGCGCGCCTCCGCCCCCGGGGCAGGCTCGGCAGCGTGACGGAGGCGCAGGTGCCGAACGATGCGCGTCAGGAAACGTTCGATGGCGCGCACCGCACGGAGCGAGAAGTGAGCGACGCCATGTGCGAAGCGGCCCGCCCCGCGGCTGATGCTGTCGCGAATGAACGCGCTCCAGTCGACATGGGCCACGATGAACGAAGCCCGCGTCACCCGCTCGTCGAGACGCGTGCGTGTCGCGGCGAACACGCGCGCGCCGTGCCGCTCCTCGAATACCGTGAGAGCGACGAATCCCGCGAGCAAGACGAGCGTGACGAGCAAGAAGATGGCTTCTGCCATGGGTTAGCGGACGGACACCCGCGCGAAACGCGAGAGCTCGACCCGTTCGCCGAACTTCTGCGTCGCCTTGTTGAGAAGGTCCTGGATCGTCTCGCTCTCGTCCTTGATGAAGGGTTGGAGCAGGAGCACCTGGTCGCGGAAATAGCTCGCGAGCTTCCCATCGAGAATCTTCGCGCGCATCTCCTCAGGCTTATCGGCGACCTCGGCCTCGAAGACGGCAAGCGCGGACTGCTTCGCGTCTTCCGACACCTCGTCGAGCGAGACATACGTCGGGTCCGTCGCCGCGACCTGCATCGCGATATCGCGCGCAAGCGCGGCGAACTCAGGGTTCTTAGCGACGAAGTCGGTCTCGCTCGAGAGGAGAGCCATCGCGCCGACTGCACCGTCGTGGACATACGTCCCGATCGCCCCCGCCCCAAGCGAGCGTTCCGCCTTCTTCGCGGCCGCACCGGCGGAACGCTTCTTGAGGATGACTTCGGCCTTCCCGAGGTCTCCGTCGGCCTCCTCGAGCGCCTTCTTGCACTGCATGACGGACACGCCGGTCTTGTCGCGCAGTTGTTTTATGATGTCAGTGGTAATTTCCATACTGTAAAAGATAATAGCACATCGAGCGCGCGACAGGAATCGTTTTTGAGGCTTCCGGAGCGCGACGGCGCGAGGCCGAGCAAATTTCTAGCAAGAAATTATGCGTACTCAAAAACGATTCCTGTCGCGTAGGCCGCACTTACGCCGCCCGCCCTTCCTTGAAGGCGGTCGTAAGCTCGTCGAGAATGACGCGCACCGTATCGCGCGACGCGTCGTTCGCGACGATCGGATACGTCGCGTCGGAGATGTCGCAATCCGAGCTCATGATGGCGATAACGGGGATGCTCGCATCGTTCGCCTCTTTTACCGCGTGCTTCTCGTGCTTCGTGTCGATGACGAGGAGCGCGTCCGGGCGCTTCAAGAGTCCTGCGATGCCGTCGAGCCGCGTCTCCAGGCGCTCGCGCTCGCGCTCAAGGCGCACGAGTTCGAGCTTGGTATGCTGCTTGGCGAGCTCGCCCGATGCGCCCTTCTCGGAAAGCTCCGCGAGCCGGTCGATGCGCTTCTTGATCTCGCTCCAGTTCGAGATGGTCCCGCCGAGCCAGCGGGTCGCGACATACGGGGCGCCGATTGCTTCCGCCGCCTTCTTCACGAGCGCGGCGGTCTCCGTCTTTCCGCCTACCAGGAGGACCGTCTTCCCTTCCCGCGCGAGCGTACGCATCGCCACTTTTGCCTCCTCGATCTGAGCGGCGGTCTTCGCGAGGTCGATAATCTCCTGCCGCCCCTTCATGCCCGCGAGAAACGGCTTCATTGAGGGGTGTCGGCGGCTCTTCACCTGCGCGAAATGCGCCCCCGTATCGAAGAGGCGCTTCACGTCTGCCGTGTCGGTCGTTGTCGTCATTACTCCGCTACTGTACCTGAATCGGCCTTCTGGCGCAAGGCCTCGACGATGTCGTCGAGGTAGCCCGCCATGATCTTGGGCAGGTTGTGCCAGGACTCGTTGATCCGGTGGTCGGTGATACGGTCTTGGAGATAGTTGTAGGTGCGGATCTTCTCGGAGCGGTCGCCGGTGCCGATCTGCTCCTTGCGCTCCGCCGCATGTTTCTTCGCCTCTTCTTCCTCATGGAGCTGCTCGAGCTTGGCCGTGAGGATCTGCATCGCCTTCTCGCGGTTGGCGAGCTGGCTCCGCTCGCTTGAGGAACGCACATCGATGCCGGTCGGCTTGTGGACGAGACGGACGGCCGTCTCGACCTTGTTCACGTTCTGTCCGCCCGCGCCGCCCGAACGCGAGAACTCCATCTCGATATCGGCCGGATTGATCTCGATCGTCGACTTCGCGCGGATCGGCAGGACGGCAACCGAAGCGGTCGAAGTGTGGATGCGGCCCGACTTCTCGGTGGCCGGGACGCGCTGCACGCGATGCACGCCGGTCTCGTAGCGGAGCGCGTCGTAGGCTTCGGGACTCGTGATCTCGAGCGTGAGATCATCCACCGTACGCACCTTCCAGCCGCGGCGCTCGGCATACTTCCGGTACATCCCCTCGAGGTCGCGGGCGAAGAGGGCCGCCTCATCGCCGCCCGTGCCAGCGCGCAACTCCATCACCATCGAGACCGGCGCGGCAGCCTCCTCTTCCTCTTTTGCCAGGATGCGCGCTATCTCGGCGAGGATGTCGGCCTGGCGCGTCCGGACGCGCTTCTCGTCTTCTTCTGCAAGGTGCAGGAGCTCCGCGTCCGACCCGGCAGCCGCGCGCGCGTCAGCCGCCTCCGCACCGAGACGCTCGTACTCCTCCGCGAGATACGCGGTCGCGAAATTCTTCTTGAACTCGGGCGAATAGTCCATGATTAATAAACGTCATCGTGAGAACCGATGTCGATGAAGACAATGATCCCGGGCTCAAGCGCGAATATGAGCCGATACGACTGAGAGATACGCGCCGTACGGAAACCGCTCAGATTGCCGCGTAGACGATGACTCGGGATCGGAGCAGCATCGGCAGCAAGACCGTCCATCATTTCTTCGACTTTCTGTACCAAGTCAGGATGCTTGCGTATGAATTTCTCGTACGCCCGGAGGAAATTCTCCGTAGCGACCTGACGTCTCATGCGCGCTTCGCCCCGCCGAGCGCACGCGCCGCTCTCGTAATCGAACGCGCGTTCGGGAACTCGACTACGCGCCCGGCCTTATAGTCGAGAATGCTGAGGTAGAGGTCGAGCTCGCGACTCTTCGCGAGTGACTTCTGCGCGTAACGTCGGCTCGCCTCCGCGAGCTTTTCCGCCTTCTTCATCATTTGCGCCACGGTCATACCTGCCCAGTATACCACTCTCTGTAAAAGTATCGTTAACCCGGGAGGCTCCCTACTTCTTCTTGGAAGCTCGTTGTTTGAATTTCTCGACGCGGCCGGTCTTGTCGAGCATGCGGTCCTCGCCCGTGTAGAACGGATGCGAGGCGCTCGAGATCTCGATGACGGCCTTCGGGTGTTCCTTCCCCTCGTAGCGGGTCGTCTCGCTCGTCTTGATGGTCGAACCGATGAGGAACTGCGCGCCCGAGGAAAGGTCCTCGAACACGACCGGCCGGTACCCCTGCGGATGAATGTCTTTCTTCATGCTGCCGATACTAGCACACTGTTCCGCCGAATACAAAGCCTAGAATTCCTGGAAAATCGGAACGATGTTGACCGTGGTCGAGGCAGCGGCCGTACCGCCGTCCTGGCCCGTGCAGGTGATGACGTAGATGGACTGCGAGGTTATGCCGTTGTCTGTAATGGTTTGAGGCGTACCATTTTCTTCTGATGAGGTGGGCTGCTTCGTCGTCCAGGAGGATGATCCGTTTTTCGTGATGCTACAGCCCGTGACGCTGGATGCGCTCCATATGATCGTCGAGGACCCGGGAGCCTTGACGCGCGTCGGACTCGCGCTGATGGTGACGGTCGCCGGCGGCAAGGGGGTGCAGCCCGAGTATGGGAGTGTCCACACACCGTTTTCGCAGGTGTAGCTGCAGGAATCACCAGCACCAGCGCCAGTGTAGCCGGAGACGCAAGTGCCGCTGGCAGAGCTTCCTGAAGGCGTAGGCGTCGGGAGAGAAGTACAGGTGCCGCCACCGGCAGTCGAGCTGGTACAGCTCAAAGCTGCGGTGCAGGTAGATGGAGAATTCTCCGTCCAAGTACCGTTGTTACAAGTATAATCGCAAGTGCCGGTATAACCAGAAGAACAATAAGGGCCGTTAACAACGCCGCCTGAAGGCGTGCCAGGAAGAGAACAGTTGTCGGAAGTATTTTTTGAATTGCAGCTTGCGAACGTGTCGCATGTGGGTGGATTGGTCGCACCGTCACTACAGACAAGACTGCCAGTCGGGTTGGTGGCGGTGCCGCCCGCACCAGTACAACCGGCAGGGCTACCGCCACAGGAAACGCACGTGCCGTTACTATACGCTTCCCCAGTAGGGCAGGTTGCCGTCGAAACCGATACACCGCTCATGTCGACCCAGCCGACGACCGTGCTCCCCCAAGCGTAGCCGGATAGTTGCCCGGGCGGGTCGGTCACTCCGCTTAAGCCGATATAGCCGTCCCAGCCGCCGCTCTGAGCCTCGTTAGCAGCGGTCGCTTTGGCGAACCCGCTCAGCGCACCGGTCGTCAGATTAATCATCGGCTGACAGGCTGCGGCCGTCGTCCCTGCCGGACAGGAAGTGAAATTATCACTGCTGTTGTTCCAATTGAAAGAGATCCAACCGATGGTTGAAGCCCAAGCATAGCCGGAGAGGTATCCCGTTGTCGGATCTTCAGAGACGCCGCTCATATCGATCCAGCCGATGGTGGAGCTCCAGGCATAGCCGGAAAGAGGATTCAAGGACGAGCTCGCGCGCACGCGCGGCGCGATGATGCTCGCCGCGGCTATCACGATAGCCAGCGCGGAGAACGCGAACACCCCCGTGCGGAGCGAGCGGCGAGTTGAGAGGAACGGTTTGATCGTTTTATTCATAGGGCTACTGGCTCGATTGCTGCTTCCTCAAAGCGTCGAGCTGCGCCTGCATCTGCGCCTGAGTGAGCGGCTTCGGGCGGGTGCTCGAGGCTGCATTGAGCTTGGCCTGCATTTCCGCCTGGGTGAGCGGCTTGACCCCCATCTGGTCGAGCTGTGCACGCATCGCGTCGAGCTGCGCCTGTCTCTGATCTTGTTCGGTCGGCAGCTGCTTCGCAGCATAGAACCGCCATGCGAAGATACCGACGGCAGCTACCACGACGACAGCCCCGGCAACGAGGATGAGGAGATTCTTGTGTCGCATTTCAGGCATAATGAGAAGATGGCTGGTATGGGAATATTGTACAGGACGAATACCTTCACCTCCCCGTCGACTGTGAATAACACGGAACTCTTGCTATGGACACTTCACTGATTTAGTTTAGATGTCCGTCAAGGACGCAGGACACCGTTTGAGCATTACATGTAGTAGATAAGCCAGACACTGTATAGTATGTACACGTGGAACTTGTGGTTAATTGCCCAACACAAGTACTCGCAGAGCAGGTAGCTCCATATTGTTGTCCATAGAAACTAATAGAGTCAGAATCAACAGGACACGAATAAACCGCTACACCTACCGTCGCCGCCGTCGTCTGCACCGTCCCGT
>JAJYHF010000027.1:8639-9578 GCA_021784875.1 bacterium | reverse complement strand
ATCCGCGACGGCCGGGTGCTGTTGCGCAACGAGCGCGACGAGTGGGAGCTACCCGGCGGCAGGTTCGAGCTCGAGGAGACTCCCGAGGGGTACCTGACCCGGGAGACCGAGGAAGAGACCGGTATACGTATCAAGCCGGAGAATCTCACATTCCTCCGGACGACCATCACGAGATCGTATGATCCGGTAACCGGCATGACGAACCATGCGCGCCGGAACGTGTATGCATACCGTTGCGATGGCCGCCTAGAAGACCTGAAGGTCGAAGAAGGGCAAGCGATCGGGTTTGAAGCGTGCATGATCGACCGGTTCCTTGTCTCTCCTGAACAGGATGCTGCACGGTTCAATCCGTCGGTCTTCAGGGAACTCGGGGTCGGGATCATGGAGCAGATACGGGATCTTATCAAAGGCGGACCGTTCATCGTACGATCGTCTTCAGCGTGAACGCGAACTCTGCGTTGTCGCCCCGTATGCCGATGCTGCCGCCCTCCCGTATTGGCGGACATCCGACGCCCTCATCTTTGCCGGACACGAGCTGACGGCCGGCGGCATCATAGAGCGTGATGCGGACGCTGTCATCCTTTTCGTTCTCGATCGTCGTCGTGAATGAAGTCCCTTGGCCCAAGAGGGTCACGAAAGGGACATGCGGCGACAGGTCATGATAGGTCCCGCCGTTCGAGGGACCGCCCGGACATTTCTTCTTGATGACGACCATGCCGTCCCGCCGAATCACGCTCACGTAGTACAGCCGATACGGGCTTTGGTACCGGAGCATCAGGTGCACGCCATCCCACGCTTCTTTCGGCGTCCTGCGCGCATCGACCAGTTCCCGGAGATCGATATCGATGCTCACCGCGGCGTCCTGGTAGCCGCATGAGATACTCACCATGCGGAAGACGGCTGAATTGGTCCCGCGATCGCTGAGCGTGTCGGTGCCGA
>JAJYHF010000027.1:0-8629 GCA_021784875.1 bacterium | reverse complement strand
CAATAGCGGCCGTCGGGAAGCCGGTAGAGCGAGCCGGAGGTCATCCGCCAGAGAGGCGAACGCGCGGCACCCGGTGCCTCTGGGTGACGCCAGGCGTAATCGTTCGTTATGAGTTCTGCACCCGCGGTGTTCATCGTTTAACCAGACCGTGATCTGGCCGACGTACCCTCGGTCGTTGCCTTGACGGGAGAGAGGAGGTAGTCCCTCGTCCCGGCGATACGGCTCTTCATGGCCAATCCCTCCGCATTCGTGACGACGGGGATCCTGTCTTTTTTCAGATACGCTATGAGTCCTCGGATGAGCTGGTGCGGGACGCTGATCGAGTTACCCGTGTCGTCGACACGATGGAACGTCAGGATGAGCCACTCCTTCGTCTGGACCGCTTGGGCTATCGCGTATTCGATCTCCGGCAGTGTCGTGGCAGCCGTCACCTGATAACTCTTGAGTTTATAAGGGTCGATTGCGGCGTCGTTGAGCCCCGCTTCCGTATCGCGCGCTCCTATGAAGCCGGCATCTTTCACGATCGACTCAACAGCCGGATCCGAGTAGCCGTCCGGATAAGCGAATGTCGTGGTGAGTATGCCAAGGCGCAGGAGAGCTTCCCGCGAGCCGCAGATCTCATCGATCGCTTGCGTCTCCGAGACGTTCGTGAGGTGCGGGTGGGTGATCGTGTGGGCGCCGATCTCGTTTCCGGCGGCTTCGAGCGCTTTTATCTCTGTAAGATCGATGTTCCCGGAATGCTGCAAGTCTCCGGTTATGATATATGCGGTGACGGGGAAGCCGGCGGCGTTGAAGAGCGGGATGCCATATCTATAGGCAGAAAGGAACCCGTCGTCGAAGTCAATCGAAACGATGGGTCCGGCGGTAGGGACTTTGATGGCGCCTGCCGTCGAGCGAGGGAGTCTCGTGCATAAGGCGAGCGGGTCAGGCGTAGCTTCCGCAGTCCGATACGCGGACAGGACCCGGGATGCATAAACCGCCCCGCCGGCAAGGGCGACAGAGAGGATTATCAGTGTGGAAAGTCTCTTTGTTTTCTTCATCTCCACGCCCTATAGCAGGTGGCGGGTGAAAGAGCGATGAAAGGGAGGATTCACGATACAATGATGGCCATGAAGCATCGCTCGTACGCATTCGGTATCGTTCTCGCTGCGGTCGCAGCGATTGCGGTCGTTGTCGGCGCGTTCCTTTACCTTAAGAAAGAACCGGCGCACCCATCGATTGACGAGGCTACGTATGCCGAGATTCAGACCGTAACGGCGTCCTCGCCTCAGCTCGCTCCGGCAGCTTCGCGGATACGCATCCCTATCTTGGCCTATCATATAGTCCGTCCGAGCTATCCCTCCGACAGCGCCGCGGTGCGGGCGCTCGCGCTGACGCCCGAGACTTTCGACGCGGAACTCGCGCACCTGCACAGCGCCGGATACCACGTCATCGGCTTCCGCGACCTTGAGGCGTACTTCGCTTCCTCGACTCCTTTGCCGTCGCAACCGGTCATCCTCTCCTTCGATGACGGGTGGGGAGATCAATACGAATACGCGTTCCCGATCCTCAGGAAGTATGGCGACACGGCGACCTTCTTCGTTTTCACGAACGCGATCGATCACGGCAAGTTTCTCACCTGGACTGATCTGCGGACCATGCTCGCCGCCGGCATGACCGTAGGCGACCACTCGCGCTCGCATCCGTTCTTGGCGCGAATTACCGCGACCAGTACGCTCTGGGGCGAGATCGACGGGAGCAAGAAGCTTCTCGAACAGGAACTCGGTACGCCTGTCACCGAATTTGCGTACCCCTTCGGACAGTACGATCCGGCCATCATCTCCCTTGTCAAGCAGGCAGGGTTCAAAAGCGCCCGTGGCGATTATTGGGACGGCGGGGAAGTGGGTAGGAACCGGCTCTATACCCTCCCGGCTCTGAATGCCCCGACGACGACGGAAGCCTTCGACCGGATGTTTCCGTAGGCGCGTCCTCTCTTCAAGCGGACTCTGGAAAACGTGAAGGCCGCGACCTTTATGGTCGCGGCCTTCTTCGACGGCGGCGTGTCGGATACCGCTATGCCGTCAAGGAGATTACGCTGCGCTCTTCTTCGAGGCGGCAGCCCAGAAGCCGAGTATGGCGATGATGATGCCCGTGATGACGAGCGTCGTCGTGCTAGTCGCGCCGACGAACGGGATCACGATGACCCAGAGACCGAGGATGCCGTTAATCCAAGCTTGCCACATATATAGTGAGCCATATTATCTGATAATTCTTACGTGGGTGCGGGCCGTTCCGGTAGGGTGCGGCCAACCCATGACTTCTATCATACCGCACCCATAAGTCCTTTCCAGGCGCAAAGGCTATAGCGGTGGATGAGAAGCTTCACGGACGCTTGCAGGACGTTCCCGTAGCATCGTCTCATGCGCTACGGGTTCGTCGTGCTCTTCGTCATCGTCGGCATGTGGGTCGTGGCAGCTTCGGTGCGGCCGTTCCCGGAGACGTACGCTGTGCCTCCTGCGCCCGTACCTGAAGCGATGTCTGCGTGCGGAACGCTGACGTACGAGCGGAACGATATGGGAGAGGAGATCCCGTATCTCGTGTTCCGCTTTCAGGATGGTTCGCTCGGCGTCAAATCGCTCACGTTCGCGCCCGTGAGCGTTTGTGTCGCTACGAGCGGTTCGTACCCGTGCGTCATCATCGCCGATGCGGTTCCGTCATACTTCGGCAGCGGTCCTGTCTCGGTGGCCGGCATCCTGGACGTCGAACATATCATCGTCTCACGCATGCAATTCGCGAGCTCGGGGCAGTGCGGGCTGCGCTAGCGCGAGAGGCGCCTTTGGTTTATGGCGGTTATCTGACCGAGTTAATCAGGCTGAACGATGAAGCGACCATACATGCCCTTGCTCGCGTGATCGTAATACTGGCAGAGGTAGTAATAGGTTCCGGAAGGCGGCACCTCGAAGGTCACTGAGCTTGCGGGATAGACGGAGCTCTGCACATCGTCGGATTGGCGGGGCGGGAGAACCGGGATGCCTGCGAAAGCGCCCGGCATGCCCATCATGGAGAGGACGGGGTAAGGAGGCGCGACAGAAGTGAGTTCGACGCCGTGATCCATCTGATCGCCGTAATCCATGTTTATGAAGTCGATCGTGACGCGCGCGCCCTCTGGGACGACGATGGTCGGGTCGACGAGGCCGGCCACCTCAAATGTGGTGTCGGGGAAGCTCGGTTGCACGGCGGCCATGGCGACCGTGATATTGCGGCCCGTAAATGTCACTTCGTTCTTTGCGATATCGACCTGTGCTGCATGGGTTGTCTGGGTCAGGAGCTGTATAGCGTTGGCGTAGCGCAATGCTTGCGAAGCCGTTCCATCCATCATGCCGTACCCGTCCGAGCCATAAACTGGTGTCTGGGAATAGCCACCGTATCCGGCTGTTGGAACCGTATTCGTGGCGGGAGCGGAAAGGGGAACAGAGGTGACGACTGGAGCAGGAACAGGAGCGAGAGCGGAATGATGATAACCGCCGTACAAGACGAGCAGCGCGCCGATCGCGGCAAGCGTGATGACTCCCGTAATGAAGTAGGTTTTCATGGTGAATGATTAAGTAAGATTAAGGTGACGCAGGGTAAGCGCGTTCGCGACGACGATGACGGTCGAACCGGCCATAAGGAGCGCGCCGATCTCAGGCCGCAGGAAGAAGCCCCAGAACGCGAAGATGCCGGCGGCGGCGGGGATCGCGATCACGTTATAGCCGAGCGCCCACCAGAGATTCTGGAGCATCTTGCGATACACGGCGCGGGCCAGCACGACAAGACGAACGACGTCGCCCGGATTGCTGCGGATAAGAACGACATCGCCTGCCTCGACAGCGACGTCGGTGCCGGCGCCGATAGCGATGCCTGCATCCGCTTGGGCCAGCGCGGGGGCGTCATTGACGCCGTCGCCGACCATAAGGACCACATTGCCCTCGTCCTGAAGCCGCTTGATGTACGCGTATTTGTCTTGCGGCAGCACGTCTGCGAAGTATGTGTCGATGGCGAGCCGCTTGGCGACCCCCGCAGCGACCTCCTCGTTGTCACCGGTGAGCATGGCCACCTTGAGTCCGAGATCGTGGAGCCCGTGGACAGTCTCTTCCGATTCAGGCTTCGCGTCATCGGCGAGGGCGATGACGCCGAGAGGACCTGTGTCGTTCGCGATGAACACGAGCGTCGAACCTTCGTCAGCGGCAGCGGTTTCCGGAGGGTTGATTCCCGTCTCGCGCATGAGCGCCCGATTCCCGACGACGTGGCTCATGCCGTCGATCTTTGCCCGGATGCCCTTTCCGGCCACGTTCTCGAAATCAGTGACCGACGCTGGCGCGATGCCATGCCCTTTCGCGTAAGCGACGATCGAAGAACCGATGACGTGCGAGGAGTGCTGTTCAAGCGATGCTGCGATGCGGAGCACGTCGTCTCTCGACGCATTGCCGAACGTCTCGACGCCGGTTACGCCAAACGCGCCCTGCGTCAGCGTTCCGGTCTTGTCGAAGACGACATAATCTGCCTTCCGTACCACTTCGATCTTCGAGAGATCCTTGATGAATATGCCGTTTTTCACTGAAAGCGACGTGGCAATGGTCGTTACGGTCGGGATGGCCAGGCCGAGCGCGTGCGGACACGCGATGACGAGTACTGTAATGGCGAGCGTCACGGCGAATGCGAACGTCTGGCCCATGACGAGCGTCCAGACGAGCAGTGCGAAGAGCGCGACGCCGAGCGCCGAGAACGTAAGCAGGGCGGAGGCGGTATCGGCGAGCCGGGCTTGCCGGGGCTTCGTCGTTTGTGCGAGCGCAATGAGCGATTGGATCTGGCCGACGGTCGAATGCTCGCCGACGCGCGAGAGATGCACTGTGAGCGAGCCGTCGAGCAGGACGGACCCGGCGACGACCGTCGCACCCTTCTCCTTCGCGATCGGCCGCGACTCGCCGGAGACGAGCGACTCGTCGACCGACGAGCGCCCGTCGATCACTTTGCCGTCGGCCGGCACCTTCTCGCCCGGCTTGACGAGTACGATATCGCCTTCCGCAAGCGACGCGACGTCGACGTCCGTTTCGACGCCGCTCTCGACCTTGTGCGCTTGCTTCGGCAGGAGTCTCGCGACTTCGGCGAGCGCATCGCCCGCCGCCGCGCCCGATTTCGCCTCAAGATAGTGGCCGAAGAGGAGCACCCAGACCAAGGTCGAGATCTCGAGATAGAACTGTACGCCGAGCGAGGGCACGAACGTGGCAACGACCGAGAAGAGATACCCGGCGCCGACCGCGACCGATACGAGCGTCATCATGCCGAACGTGCGCATCTTGATCTCGTGCCAGGCATGCTGGAAGAAGACGAGCGAGAAGCCGGAGATGACCGTGGCGAGACCGAATTGCACCCAGGCCCCGAGTGCGAGCGTCGGGATGCGGAGGAATCCGGCGACGGGCGGATTCGTGAGTGCGAGCGGGACGAGAAGGATCGTTACTATAAAGAAACGGCGCAAGTACATGTTCGCCGAGCCGTGATCCATGCCGTGGCCGCCGTGCCCGGCGTGGTCATGATGCGCGTGTGCGCCGTGGTCGTGATTGTTATGCACCAGGGACCCGTTTTCGTTGTCGTGGCTGCAACAGCCCATGGTCATTTTCTTTTAGCTTTCTTAAAGACCGTGAGTATCTCCGCGACCGCTTTCTGGTGCGCGCCGCCTTTCATCTGCTCGATCACGTGCGTCGAGAGGTGATTCTCAAGCATCGCGTTCTCGAGCGACGAGAGCGCTTTGCGTACGGCGGATGACTGCGTGATGACGTCGATGCAGTATTCATCGTTCTCGACCATGCGCTCCAGGCCGCGCACCTGACCCTCTATGATCTTAAGCCTCCTTCCTACGTTTTTCTTGACGTTCGTTTTCATATACGACTATGATACCCCCCTGGGGTATCGAGTCAAGAGGCGTCCCTTCCCGATGGCTAACAAGTCACGTTCCTTTGCGGTCACCAGAGCCAATGGAAGAAGGGAATCTTTTCCTCGACGAGGGAATCGAGGCTGTAGTGGCGCCAGCTCTTGCCAATCCAAAGCGCGGCGAACATGATTACATAGGTGACGACCGCGCCGACATCCATCGAGCCCGGAATATAAGCGCCGCCGAAGCTTTGGGCGGTCGACCAGATGACGAGCAACATCGCGAGGCCGCCGACCATGGCGATCTGGGTGAAGACGCCGAAGATGAGGCCGAGTGCGATTGCGGTTTCCGCTATTGCGATGACGATCGCGAAGAAGTAGAGCCCGACGCGCATGCCTACCACCCAGAAGTTGACCCACGTTTGGACTGCAGCGCCCTGTCCCGCTGCGCCTTGCAAGAGATAGTTCACGAACAAGCTGATGGAGGACGGGCTCCATTTATAGGCGGCGTCGATGAGCCAGAGGAATCCGAAGACGATTCGCAGCATGGCGAATGCCTTTTCCTTCTTTATCTTTCGATCGTCGTTCATAGTTAGAAATCGTTACCAGTGTCGATACAGGGCCGGCAGCTTGTTCTTCAAGACCGAGTCGATGCTGTAGGAACGCCAGCTCTTACCGATCCAAAGCGCGACGAACGTGATGGCGTAGACGACGGCCGACCCGATCTCGGTCGAGCCGGCCGCGTAGGGACCGCCGAAGCCTTGGGCGGTCGACCAGATGACAAGTGTCATCGCGATACCGCCGATGAGCGCTATGTTCGTGAGGAACCCGAAGATGAGGCCGATCGCAATCGCCATCTCGGAGACGACGACGATAACTGCGAAGAAATGCGGGTTGACGCCGACGCTTCTCACCCAGAGATCGACCCATGCCTGGACGAGCGCGGGCTGGCCCACGGCGCCTCGCGTCAGGTAGCTCGTGAAGTTGTTGAAGAAGGCGGGTGACAGTTTGGACGCAGCGTCGATGAGCCAGACGATGCCGGCCAGGATCCGCAGGATCGCGAATGACTTATCCTCGACATCCATCGCTCCACTCTAGCATGCGCGCGGAGCGCTTCCTGCGTCGTGCACCGATTCCTCTGTACCAACAAGGCAACATGCTATGCTGAAAGCGTTACTCGCTAACGTATTTATTAATGGAGAAATGCAAACCGGTCGCGCTCGGCGTCGCCATAGGCGTCCTCTGGGCGATCTATGTGGGCTGCCTCGGGATTATGGCCATGTTCGGCTGGGGAACCGCGCTCGTCGCGCCGCTCGCCTCGCTCTACATCGGCTACGGCGCGTCCGTCGCGGGTGCCATCATCGGTCTTATCTGGGCATTTGTCGACGGCTTTATCGCCGGCGTCGTAATCGCCTGGATCTACAACGCGGTCGCGAAGTAGCCCGCGCACTTCTCGTTGAAGCAAACGCTATGGGCGGGCGGTAGTATACTGTGTGCAAAGCATGAAAATCGCTCTTGCTCGCTTCCTGATTATCGCGATGCTCGTCGGGATACCGGCTGCGGCGTCTGCGGCAGGGCTTTCCGTCGCGCAGGCGAGTGCGATCGTCGGTTTGCTTCGCGCCTTCGGCGCGGAAGAGTCGATCGTTTCGGCTGTTTCGAATATCCTCATGCCCTCTTCTGCCGATCCGGCCCCTGACCCTGCTCCTGTCGTTTCTGCTCCCGCAGACCCGCCGCCCATCGTCACCTACACGCGCCCGTCGACGGTCGGTAGTCCCTACGTCTCGAGCAATATCGGCTACGACCTTTCCTTCGGCACGACCGCTTATCCGCAGCTGCCGTTCGGTTTTGGCGTCGTCGGCGTCACGCGCGGCAAGGCGTTCGTCCACAATCCGCGTGCGGCCTCGGAATATTCCTGGGCGCGATTCGGCTCGTCGGCGCCGACGGTCTATATGAACCTCAATGCTCCCTATGGCAGCACGGCAACAAGCGCGACCATGAGTACGCCGAAGGCGTGCGGCATGATCTTCACGGGTGCGACTTCTTCTGACGGCTACCCGGAGCCGACCGTCTGCGGCGCGTATAACTACGGCTACAACGCGGCCAAGGATGCCTATGTCTACGCGAGCGGGCAGGGAGTCCTCCGGACGCTCTGGTGGCTCGATATCGAAGAGGCGAACAGTTGGTCAACGGATATCGCGGTGAACGACGCGACGATCCAGGGCGCGATGGATTATCTGAACACGAAGAACCTGCGCGTCGGCATCTACTCCGTCCCCTATATGTGGAAGAACATCGCCGGGAGCGGCTTCACGCCCGTTCAGACGCTTGGCGGGAAAGCGGCGACGACGCCGACCTGGTTCCCGATCGGCATCTCGAACCAGGTGAACGCGCTCAATAGCTGCCTGACCCACGCCTCCTTCATCCTCGGCAGTCCTGTTTGGGTCATCCAGTACGAAGCGGACTCGACCGCAGTCGATCAGAACATCGCTTGCTAAGTTATCCACAGAACTCGTTTCCTCCCTGGTTTTAAAAGATAGAATATCAGTATGGATGCGAATTCATGTCCCCTCCCGTTGGAGAGGGGCGCCGTTGTGGGTATGAGACGGGACTTTAAGGTTGCTCTGGCAATTCTGCTGACGGTCGGCAGCTTCTTGTTTGTTGGGGCAACCAAAGCCTATGCGGCAACGTATTACATCGACTACAGCACCGGCTCCGATGCTAACAGCGGTCTCTCTAAAACCTC
>JAJYHF010000033.1 GCA_021784875.1 bacterium | reverse complement strand
AGATAATAGAACCAGGCACGTGTCTGGCCGATGTACTCCGAGACGAAGTCCCCCGGCGTCCGCTTCTCGAACTCCTCCTTGTTCTCGAAGGGGTAATGGTACTCGGCGAAGGGCATCGCGCCTGACTCGACCCAGCAGTCCACCACCTCCGGAATGCGCGTGAGCGCATTCCCCTTCTCGTCCTCAAGCTCAATCCGGTCGATATATGGCAAGTGATAATCGAGTTCGTAGTCGCTATTATGCGGGAACGGGACGAAGTCGAGCGGCTGCACTTCGGCAGGATCGAGATGGCTGATCGAGCCGGCCGACTCATTCGACCCGCCTTCGGCTGCGAGTGCGAGCATCCAGAGCGTGTCTTCATGCGAAATGATAAGGATGTGCTTCCCTGCATGTCGCGTCTCGATATCGTAGAGGAACTCTCCCGCTCGGCGACGCACGTCCGCGAGCGTCTCGCCGCCCTCGGGAGCTTTCATAAAACGTTCCTCGAGCGAACCGTAGAAGGAACGGTATTCGCCGACCGGCCTGCCATCGAAAACGCCGACGCCGATCTCGCGCAGGCAGTCATCAGTGATGACTTGTTCCCTGCCGAGGCCGAGCGTCTCGGCGACGATTGCGGCCGTCTCTTGCGTACGCAAGAAGGGAGAAGCGATGACAAGGTCAACGCCCCCTTCGTCGCGAAGTTTCTCCGCCGACGCTTTCGCCTCTGCACGGCCAGTCGCCGTGAGCGGATGCTTCATCGCGGTCCCCGGCGTCGTGCTCGCGACATTTTCGATGTTGCTCTCCGCCTCCCCGTGCCGCATCACGAGATACGTGTTGCCGCTCTTCTTGGTGTGCTGCTTCAATTCTTCAAGTGAGCCGATGACGGTCGCGTTCCCGTCCTTATCCTTCCAGATCGGCAGTGGGCTCGCCCAGAAGCGGTTCCGAGAGATGGTCCAGTCGGGCGCGGTCTCGATATTATGACGGAAACGTCCTTCCTTGAGGTGCGCTGGGATCCAGTTTATCTTCTCGTTCTCGGTGAGCATCTTCTCCTTCACCGATTGGATGTCGATGAACCAGCTCGAGACGGCGTTATAGATGAGCGGCGTGCCGCAGCGATAGCAGTGCGGGTAGGCGTGCGTGTGCGGCTCGTGTGCGAAGAGGAACCCGCGATGCTCGAGGTCTTCAAGAACCTTTGCATTCGCCTTGCGGATGTACTCGCCACGCAGAAACTCGGGCGCGTCGTCAGTATAGGTGCCATTCGGATTCAGGAGCTGTACCATCGGGAGATCGTTCGCCTTCCCGAGATTGAAGTCGTCCTCGCCGTACATCGGCGCGATATGCACGATGCCCGTCCCCTCTTCCGTCGAGATGAAGTCGCCCGCGTAGACCTTGTGCGCCGCTGCCGCGCCCGCAATCTTCTCGACCGCATAGGGCGGCTCGTACTCGAGGCCGATGAGGTCAACGCCCTTCATTCCTTTTCCTGCAGAAATAAACTGTTCACCGTCCTTTTCTGTAACGCCATATTCGATATCCTTTCCCACCGCAAGAGCCGCATTGCCCGGCAGGGTCCACGGCGTCGTGGTCCAGGCGAGGAGATACACGTCGCCCGTGAGCCCGAGCTTCTCCGGGTTCTTCACCCTGAACTTCACCGTCGCGGCTTCGTCGGTGATGTCCTTATAGGTGTTGTCCATCGCGATCTCGGCCTTCGCGAGCGGCGTCTCGCAGTGCGGACAATACATGAGTACCTTGCGCCCTTCGTAGAGACGGCCCTTCTTCCAGATCTCCTTCAGCGCCCACCAGACGCTCTCGGTGTAGGTCGCGTCCATCGTCTTGTAGGAATGATCGAAGTCGACCCAGCGGCCGACGCGCTCGATATAGCGCTTCCAGTCGTGTACATAGTCAAACACCATCGAACGCGCGGTCTCATTGAATTTCTCGATGCCGAGCGTGAGAATCTCCTTTTTGTTCTTCAAGCCGAGCTTCTTCTCGACCAAGTTCTCAATCGGGAGGCCGTGCGTGTCCCAGCCCCAGCGGCGGCGGACGCGATAGCCGCGCATCGTCTTATAGCGCGGGATGAGGTCCTTCGAGACGGAAGCGAGGAGGGACCCGGAGTGCGGCAAGCCGGTCGCGAAAGGCGGACCGTCGTAGAAAGTGTACTCGCCCTTCGGCGCGTCCTTCTGAAGCGACTTCTCGAATATCCCGCGCTCTTGCCAAAACGCGAGTATCGCTTCCTCTTTCTTCGCTACTTCCGCCTTCTCCGCCTCCTTCGCCATATCCGCTTATCTTAGCGTTTATGCCGCAAAAAAGGAACGGCGACTCAGGCGCCCAAGCTACATCCGCTCCGGTGCTGGAATAGCGAGGAGAGCCAGGCCGTTACCCATCGTGTTCGCGAAGGCGCGGGTGACGCGCATCTTGTAGGCTTCTTGGGGTGAACCGAGCACCTGCTCGCTCGCGTAGAAGGAGTTCCACGCGCCGGCGAGCTCGGTGAGATAGGTGGTGAGGAGGTTCGGCGCGAGCTCGCGGGCGGTGCGGCCGACGACCTCCGGGTAGTGAAGGATGAGCCGTTCGATCGCGTAGGGTTCCGCGGGCTCCTCGCTGCCGCCTTCTCCATTGCCAGCGTAGGCGAGGATCTTCTTCGCGCGCACGAGCGCGTACTGGAGGTAGGGCCCCGAATCGCCCTCAAGGGAGAGGGACTGCTCAGGGTCGAAGACGATGTCCGAGCCTGGCGCTTGGCGCAGGATCATGTACTTGATCGATCCGAGGGCGACCTGCTCGGCGATGAGCGGATCGGGATTCTTCTCACTCGCCTTCTCGACGATCTCCTGAATGAATCCAGCCGCGGTGATAACGTTCCCAGTACGAGAACCCATCTTACCTGTCGTGAGGCGTAGGAGACCGTGCGGAACGTGAGCCGTCTTCGCTACGAGCTGCGGCGCGAGCTCGGCGAGCGCCGCGAGGAACACCTTGAAGTGCCCGGTCTGCTCGGCGGCCGTGATGATGACCGAGCGATCACAGCTCGCCCGCTCCTCCTTCAGGAACGCGAGGCCGATATCCTTCGCCTCGTAGGTGGGCGTCCCGCGGCTCGTGATGAAGACGAGCGTGTGCAGGCCTCGCTTCTCGCCGCGATAGATGACCGCACCCTCGCTCTCCTCGAAGACACCCTTCTCGACGCCGTCCCGCACAATGCGCACACCCGGCTCGGCAGTCTCGCTCTCGAAGAAGAAGTAATCGAAGTGTGTGCCGAGAATGCGATAGAGGTTCTCGAAAGCCGCGAGCGAGACCTCGCGCCCCTTACGCCAGAGTTCCATCAGCT
This sequence comes from bacterium, assembly GCA_021784875.1. Lineage (GTDB taxonomy): Bacteria > Patescibacteriota > Minisyncoccia > Phycocordibacterales > Phycocordibacteraceae > C7867-001. The sequence goes on along the minus strand of JAJYHF010000033.1, from coordinate 7,240 downwards.
CGTGATCCTTACCCTCGTAGATCGCGGTATTCAAAGCATCGATCTGAACCTTCGCCTCGGGTGATTCTTCATACGCGGCATTACCGGCGACATACGCCGCGCTCAACTGGCTCGCTGATTCCGGATCGGCAATGCCTTGTTTGCGAAGACTCCAGATCGCCTTCGCGACGTGCGGACCGACGTCGCCCGAGTAGCAGGCGCGAATCACGGTCGCCCCTTCGTTCCCAATAAGCCGCGAGAGCGCCTCGCCGATCGCGTTGCTCATCAGGTGACCGATGTGCATCTCCTTGAACGGGTTCGGGTCGGTGTACTCGACCATGACGCGCTTGCCCTCCTCTGCCTTCCCCTTCCCCCAGTCCTCGCCCTGCGCCGCCGCTTCGTCCGTCGCGAAGCGCACCGCCGCGCGCGAGAGCGTGATGTTGATGAAGCCGGGACCGGCGACTCCGACCCGCTCGACCCGCTCGCCGAGCGCGTCCTCGATGACGGGCGCGAGCGAGTCCGCGAGCGAGCGCGGGTTCATCCCGAGTGCCTTCGCCGCCGCCATCGCCGCGTTCGTCGCATAATCGCCGTGCACCGCATCCGCCGGCCGTTCGACGGCAAAAGCGACTCCCTCCGCGCCCGCTTTCGCGAGTGCCTCCCTCACCGCCCGTCGTATCACGTCTTCCATAAAGGCGAGTGTAGCAGAGAAATCGATGACGGCGTACAATCTATCCATGGCCCTCTCCGATCGGAAAATTCTCGAACATATGAAAGATGGCTCGATCGTCATCGAGCCTTTTAATCGGAAGAATCTCGCCACTTCGAGCTATGACGTAACACTAGGCGAGTGGTTCTTCCGCGAACAGCCCCCTAAATACAACCACAGTTTGTATAACGTCTGGAATGAGGAACATGTCCGGCATGTCTGGGGCGCAGACAAGGTCGAACGCGCTATCGCCGCAAAAGAGGCATTCAAGAAATATCGGTTTGAATGGGACGGCATCGCTCCAAGCGATAAAGTAATCATGCTCCGTCCCGGAGAAACTATTCTCGCTCATACGAACGAGTTCATTGGCGGGCGCGACCATATAACGACGATGATGAAAGCTCGCTCGTCGATGGGTCGCAACTTCATTGAGGTCTGCAAATGCGCCGGCTGGGGCGATGTTGGTTATGTGAATCGCTGGACGATGGAGATAACCAACAACTCGAAAAACTACATTATCCCGCTCGTGGTCGGCCGTCGCATCGCACAAATGGTCTTCTTTGAAACCGGTCCTATCCTGGCGAGCGACTATACCCAGACGGGCAAGTATTGTATCTCGACCGACCTGCGAGAACTGAAGCGAGACTGGAAGCCGGGACTCATGCTCCCGCGCCTCTGGACCGACCGCGACGCTAAAGCCAAGAGAGCCCGCCTCAAAAAATGAGAAAAGGGTGCCCCTCGGCGGGACACCCCTTTTCCTTTTATCAGATGGAAGATTATTTTACCGTGATGCCCATCGAGCGGGCCGTGCCCTCGATCGTGCGGGCGGCCGCTTCAGCAGAAGCTGCGTTCATGTCCGGCATCTTCTCAGCGACGATCGCCGCGACCTGCTCCTTCGACAGGTTGCCCACCTTCTGCTCGCGCGCCTTGCTCGATCCCTTCTCGATGCCGAGCGCTTTAAGGATAAGGCGCGAGGCCGGCGGGTTCTTAAGGATGAAGGTGAACGAACGGTCGTCATAGACCGAAAGGTCGACCGGGATGATCATGCCCCCCTTGTCCTTCGTCGCGTCATTGAACTGCTGAACGAACTGGCCGATGTTAACGCCCGCAGGGCCAAGCGCGGTGCCGACCGGCGGGGCCGGCGTCGCCTTCCCGCCCGGAATCTGGAGTTTTATCTTCTTTACTACGGTTGCCATATGGGTCGTACGTTACCTCAGAGTTTCCTTACCTGCAAGAAATCGAGCTCGACCGGCGTCTCGCGCCCGAACATCGAGACCATGACCTTCACCTTCCCGCGCTCCTCGTCGATCTCGGCGACCTTACCCTCCAGATCCTTGAACGGGCCGTCCGCGATGACGATCGGGTCGTCCTTCACGAGGTCGATGCGGTGCTTCGGTGCTTCGGCGGTCATGCGCTTCATGAGCGAGTCGACCTCCGCCTGTTCCATCGGGACCGGCGTGTTGCCCGAGCCGACGAAGCCGGTCACGCGCGGCGTGTTGCGCACCACGAACCAGGAGTCGTCGTCTACGATCATATGCACGAGGATGTAGCCCGGGTAGATCTTCTCCTCTTCGACGACGCGCTTGCCGGCCTTCACGCGGATCTTCTTCTCGGTCGGCACGACCACGTCGAATATCTTGCCCTCCATGCCGAGGGACTCGATACGTTGCCTCAGGTTGCGTTCCACGGCGTTCTCGTAGCCGGCGTAGGTGTGGATGGTGTACCAATGCGCGTCCTCCCTCAAGGGCACGGCCTCGTCGCGAACCTCCTTAGGCACCGAAGGTGCGATGTCAGCCATACCGACTTCCTCAAAAAGCTCCCTGTCGCTTTCGCCGCTGTGCGGGTTCTCGTCCATACTAAGAAGGATTATCCGATAATGAAGTGGCTAACGATACCGCTGAAGACATAGTCCAGGACGCCGACCAGGATCACGATGGCCGCCGAGATCAGGATGACCACAAGCGTGTGCGCGATCGCCTTCTCACGCGTCGGCCAGACGATATGCTTGAACTCCTCGCGAACGTGCTTGAAGTAGGTGGTGATGGCGTTCATGGCGGTGGTAAATAAGCAAGCTTGTTCCCAGCGCGCGCTGGTAAATAAAAAGCCCCTGCGGGCTTCTTATCTGGCATCATAGTATGCCGTCCTGTGCAAGTCAATCGCCCGTTCCCCTAGTGTATCTCGTAGGTGATGGAGACCGAGGCGGTGTAGGTGTTCTCGCCGGTCGGGACGACGGGTGTCGGCGCCTTCGTCACGGTCTCGGCAGCACCCATGCCGTAGGCTAGCGGGTACGGCGCCGCGCCAGAAGACTCAGAGAAGTTCACGATCCGGCCGAGCGAGACGCCAAGCTGCCCGGCAAGGAGGCCCGCTTGTGCCTTAGCCTTCGTAATCGCATCAGCACGGGCGGCATCGTAGCCAGCGGTCGGATCGTCGAGCGCGAAGGCGGGACCCGAGACGTTCTGTACTTCAAGCTTGCCCAAACCGGCGAGAAGGTCGCCGACCTTCACGAGGTCGCGCTCCGTCACCTGGATCGTCTCGGAGACCTGGTAGCCGATGACTTTCGGCGTACGGTCGACCGGGCACGCGACACCAACACACGGCGAAGGATACGAATACTGCGGCGTGATGTCGTAAGAGAGCGTCTTCACGTCCTTGTCGGCTATGCCCTGCCCTTTCACGAAGTTGATCGCCGCATTCGCCTGCTTCGTCGTCGCGGTCTGCGCGTCTGAGACGGCGGGGGCGGTGTTCTGCACCGTGAAGGAAACGCGCGCAACGTCCGGCGGCAGAGTCGCCTGGCCGTCGCCCGTCACCGTGATCGTATCAGCGGGCTCAGCCGTGGGGTGGTTCATCGCGGAAACTGTCGCAACCGCTTCAACCGCAAGGAAGACCGCGAGCAGGATAAGCGCGGCCGCAGCGGCGTATTCGATAAGCTTGGGCGGCAGGATGCGGAACGGTCGGTTGTCGTCGTTCATAGTGAAGGGGTTATGACGTGCTTTGTAAGGTAGCGAGCAGCTTCGCGAGCGCGGCGTGAGCCGGGAGCAAGCTCACCTCAAGACCCGGATCCGTCCAGCCCGCGACGCCACGGTCGATCGCGTCGAAACGGAGGACGTCCGTACCGCGCGCGAGATAATACGCCGTGTCGACGACGCCCTCGAAGCGCTCGATCGAGACGGCTGTGAAGCGGTGCGCACCGAACGTTGCCGACGTGAAAGAGGTCGGACTCACCGGCGCGCCCGACGCTCCGCCGATGGCCGTCTCCTGGATCGTCGCGAGCGGCGTCGAGGAAGCGGCGACGGCATAGCGATGGATCGTGATCTCCACCGTCGAGGAAGCGGCCGGGGACAGCGAGTAGGCGGCAGCAAGGCTCTGGTCGCCGGGCGGGACCGGTTCGCTCGTGAATCCGGCCGGCACCGCGAAGGCGATGCCGAGGCCCTCAAGCGCAACGTTCGGCGGCGGACACGCTGGGAAGGTGCAGGAGAGTCCTGTCCGTCCCACCGAGGCACCATCCGGACAAATCTTCGCATCGAGCGGACAGGCGATCGGCTGCGTGGGGTGTTCGACCGCGTTGCGGTAGACTACGCCGCCGATGCCGACGAGGATAAGCAGGAGAATGCCCCAGGCGAGCGTCTTCATGAAGTGAATGATACCAGGCGCAAACGCTTATAGAAGATTAAGCCGGAGAAGTAATGCGCCGATCCAGAGAACGAGAACGAGATAATAGAGCGCCCAACCCTCGGCCGGCGGGAAGAGGCGTGAGAAGAGACGAAAATGCTTTGCGTACCAGTCGCTGCCGAAGAGCACGAGCAGGTTCGCGCTCACGCTGTCGATGAGAAGCAGGTAAAAGATGATGCCTTCGATGGACATGGGAGATGCGTTAACGGATAACCGCCTTTCAGTATACCACCACCCCCTGCCCTCTGTAGGGCGACCTATGGGACTCGAACCCATAACCGCTGGTACCACAAACCAGAGCTCTACCGATTGAGCTAAGGCCGCCATGCCTCGCACCGGATTTTTATAACACGAAAACGAAAATCGCGCCTCACTCAATAGCGCGGGTGTTCTTCCGCGACGCCCGCCTGATGGTTCGCGAGCCGCGCGAGGGCGAAGAGGAGCGAGGAGAGACGGTTCAGGTACGCCTTCATCTCGTTCGTGGGCACGAAGACGCCCGCATCCTCGGCGGCGAGAACGCGTCGCTCCGCGCGGCGCGCGACCGTGCGCGAGAGGTCGAGCATCGCCGAGAGCTCCGTCCCGCCAGCGACCGCGAAGCCGGTCACAGGCGGCAATTCCGCTTCGATCGCGTTAACGAGAGCGCCCACACGGCCGGCTTCGCCGGCCGCGAGCCGCTTCCCCGCTCCCGCGACTTCCGCTTGGATGATGAAGAGATTCTCTTGTACCTCGCGTAAAGCATTCGCAATGCGCGACTCACCCACCGCCTTCATCTTCACAACGCCAAGCAGCGCATTCAATTCATCAAGCGCGCCCAAGGCCTCCGGCAGCTCCGACGACTTCGAGATGCGCCGCTGGTCGCACCCGAACGCGCTCGTTGTCCCGTCATCGCCCGTGCCGGAGTAGAGCATAAAATATCCGGTGCCCGGGAGAGGACTCGAACCTCCACGCCCTTGCGGGCTACGCCACCTCAAGGCGTAATGTCTACCAATTTCAACACCCGGGCAGGTGTAAGCACTATACTACCGCTTCTTCCCTCGTTTCGGAAGCGGACTCCGCGGCCGACTCCTCCGGAGCCTCGATCGTCTCATCGCTCTTGAGGTGCATCATGCGCGCGTTACGGAGCTGGCGGCGGACCTGCTTCGCCGCCTTCTCGCGGATGAAGTAGAGCTTGGCGCGGCGGACCTTGGAGCGCTTTACGATCTCGATTGAGTCGATCATCGGAGAGTAGAGCGGGAAAGTCTTCTCGACGCCGACGCCCGAGAGGGTCGCGCGGACGGTGAAGGTCGCGCCCGACTCGGCGCCGTGCTTGACCGCGAGGACGAGGCCCTCGAAGACCTGCTTGCGCGCGTTCTTGATCGTCTTTTCCTTCTTGTCCGTCCCTTTGCCCTTCTTGAGCTCCACGATGTTCTGAATGACGCGCACCGTGTCGCCCGGGCGGATCCCGAGCTTGGCGCGTCCTGCGACGTTGACCGGCGTTATGACCTTATCCATATCTCGCGCAGATTAGCACGCTCTCCGGAAGAGAGCAAATCCGCCGTACAAAAAGAACCGCCCCGGCCATCTCCTAGCGAGAGGCGCGGGGCGTGAAGGGACACGTCATGCCAACAAGAAGCCGAGTAAGCCTATCGCCATGAGAACGAAAAATACCTTGGCAAAAGTTCTCGCATCTTTTTGATTACCGGTGGTAACCATAACCACCACGAAGACGGAGATAATGGTGGCGATGGTTGCAGCAGCAGGGATGATGGCGGTAAAGGCGAAAAAGATGGCTACGGCGGTTGCGGCAGCAGATGTGATAGCAGAGAAAACAGAAGCAACGGTCGCGACACCAAGATTCCGCCCCATCATCTTTACCACTACTACCGTTGCGAAAATTGACGCAACCCAGAAAATGCGAAACAAATCTGATGCGGCAGCCGGCTTCCCGGCGACGCCTTCAACATTCGATGCTAACACCACCAGGGTAACAAGTACCCCAGCCATAAGCAGTAGTGTCTTTTTCATTCCCTATCTCCTTTTACAAAAGGCTTATCCGGCTCGGCCGGTTTGTTTCCGGAATTTATGCTAGCACGCTTCTTTTATGTTGTAAAGGGGTTCCGGGGCTAGGGCTGCGAGAACCGCAAGATCGCTCGGGAGCGGCGCTTCGACAGTAGCGCGGCTGCCAGAGGGCAGGGGCAGGTCGATCGAGGCGGCGTGGAGCGCGAGACGGGTGATACCGAGAGCGGACGGGCGGTTGGGGGCATAGAGCGCATCGCCGACGATCGGATGGTGGATGGCTTTCAGGTGGACGCGGAGCTGGTGGGTGCGGCCGGTCTCGGGCGAGAGTTTAAGAAGCGCGTAACGTTCACCCCCTTCCTCTTTCTCTCCGATGACTTCATAGCGGGTTACCGCCTCACGCAATCTCCCTTTCGCCTTCGGCTGCGCGCTCCGGAGGCGGAAGTCCTTGCGCGAGCGGCCGATCGAGAAGTCGATGACGCCCTTTTTCTCTTTCGGCACACCATAGGCAAGCGCAAGATAAGTCTTCTTCACCTCCCTATCGGTGAACGCCTTCCGGAGGAATTCGTGCGCAACCTCGTTCTTCGCGAAGACCAGTACGCCGGAAGTGTCGCGATCGAGGCGATGCACATACGGCCGCTCGATCGCCACGGCCGGATACCGTTCCTTGAACCACTCTTCAGCCGTCTTTTCCTTCGTCCGGCCGTCAGAGTGCGTGACGAGCCCCGCCGGCTTGTCGACCACAACGATATCGGTATCTTCGTAAAGGATAGGCAGATTCATGTGCATCCTGAGGGACTCGAACCCCCGACCTTCTCAGTGTAAATGAGTTGCTCTACCAACTGAGCTAAGGATGCGTGCCGCGCCTTCGGCGCGGATAGTGGGCATGGA
>JAJYHF010000024.1 GCA_021784875.1 bacterium | reverse complement strand
GATGATAGGCCATCGGTGAGTTCTGGGAGAATGCCTGGGCGGCAGCGTCAGAGACGATCGGGATGAAGTTCTTATAATAGATGCCCGCGTCATAGCCGAGGAGAAGCGCTGCAAGACCCGTGGGCGCGCCGTTCTGAGGCGAAGCGACGAGAACGAGCCGGTCGACGAGACCAGGCGCTTCGCTGCCCAGTTTCTTGAGGAGCGCTTTCGCGACAAGACCGCCGTTGCTGTGCGCAATGATGGTGACCTTGCCTGTCTTCGAGCTCGCGGCGAGCCGCCGAAGCGTCTGTTCGATATAGGGCGTCGAGGTTGCGTCTTCATAATGGATCGTGCCGCTTCGTTCGGTTCCCTTCGAGAGCAGATCGTCGAGGGAGAGGCGCCAGTCATAAGCGGCCGGTTCCCAATCGTTGATGGTGCCCTCGGTCTTCAGGCCATCGAGCTCGCTGATGAGACCTTGATAAAGAGGGTCGCCATTGACCGCATCGATGATGCCGCCCGTCTTGGCGTAGATATCCGCGCAGGTGCTCTCGCCCGAAGCATCGAGACCGAGCTCACCGAGCTTCGCGTTGCCCGCGCCGCGCAGGATGCCCGCGATGAGTCCGAACGTGCCGTCTTCGACCGGCTCCCAGAGCCGTTCTTCACTCCCTTTCCCGCAACCGGTTCCTTCATAGAGCCTGCTGCCCTCGATGCCAGGAAGGAAAAGGACGTTCGAGGCGCACGCGCCCGGCGTGGCGCAAGGATCAAGCGGTAGCGGGACAGTGAGGCTTGTCGTGGTGGCATACCCCGCTCCGTCATAGGCAGTAAGCGACACTTTCAGCGCCACGGCATCCGAGGGGAGGTCTTGATCGGAAGTGACCCGATAGAACGTGGTCGGAACGTTCGCGAAAGTGCCGTCGGTCGAGGAGGCAAAAGCGGCGTTAAGCGCACTGGTATTCGCGTCAGAGAGGTTGCTCGCATATCCGGAGGAAATCACTTTCCCGTTCGCATCGACAAGCTCCTCCGCGACGTTCGCGGCCTTGATCGCGCTCCCTGTCCCGTCAGCCGTTCCGGAGAGATAGACGGTGCCGAACTGCTGGAGCGTGCTCGAGGCGAACGTGATACCCGAGAGCGAGATGGTCGGCGGCACGTTGTCGACGATGATCGTGGTCGTCCCCACCGCCGTGCCCTCGTCATTCGTCGCGGTGATAGCTATCGGATAGGCCCCATCCTTGACGGCGGGTGTTATCGGGAACGGCCCGAAAACGTACCAATAGGACGGGTAATAGGTCGCTCCGTAGCCGCCCCAATGCCCCGCCGTCGTCGACGCGGAACTCGACGAGAGGTCGAATGCAGGGAGGTCGATGGAGACCGCGGGAGCATCGGAATTGGAATGCACGGACAGTTGGAGCATCGGTGCGTCGCCGCTCTTTACCGCCGTTTGGTTGGCGTAAGGATAAAACGGCATGCGCGGCATTCTGGTGAGTTGCACGTCGTATATGAACGGATCCGGAACGCTCGCGTGTACCCCGACAGGCGCGCTCGCAAGAAGCGCAAGGATGAAAAAGAAAGCTGCGCGCCGAGTACGCATTGCCTCGACTATAACAATGCGAAACGGGAGCGAGGATTGCTATCCCCACTCCCGCTCCTTTTCGTTGCGCGCGCGTCAGGCCCCGATGTCCTTCTTCATCGTCTCGAACTCCTCCTTGGTGAGTTCGCCCTTGGCGTAGCGTTCCTTGAGAATATCGAGAGCGTCGCTGTCGCGCCAATAACGGCCGCCTCGGCCGATGTGACCGTGCCGGGCCCAACGGACGATGGCCGCGATGACGATGACCAGGATGACGATCCAGAGGATCGAGAAAACGAGACCCATGATCCCATACCCTCCGTAACCCGCCATCGGGTACCCATATCCATATCCCCACATCATAAGCATCAGAATCAAATTAAGATGTTACTGCTGATAAACGGTCGCCTTCATATAGCATAACGCCTTTGCGACTACCATTAAATACGCGCGCCTGGAGCATCTTCATCCACTCGCTCACCTGCATCCAGAAGAACGCCCAAGCCCAGACGAAGATGACGAGCGTCGCCGGGATTGCCGCGACGAAGATCCCCAGGAGCGCGAGCACGGTCGCCAGCGCCTGAGTGAGCGCGGTCGCGGTGATGACGCTCGTCGCCGGGAGGAAACGCCACCAGCGTTCCTTGGTGTGCGCGACGTAGATGAGCATGTGGCCGGAGACGGTCAGCTTGAGGAAGAACGCGGTCTGGATAAGCGGGAGCGGCAAGTGCAGCCAGGCGAGGAAGAAATAGAGGCAGAGGCTGTTCGCGACGCCCGTCAGGCCGAAGAGCGTCCCGAGGACGAAGCGCTCGCGAGGCTGAAGATCCGCTGGCCGGTCGGCGCGCTTCACCCTATCGAACGCGAGCGTGATGATGGGCAGGTCGTTCAGGAACGCGAGGAGGATGATCTCGATCGGCGTGAGCGGGAACCCTTTGACGATGATGCCGAGCACGAGTGCGGTCACGATGAGACGGAAACTCTCGGAGATGCGGTAGACGGAATAGTTGTAGAGGCGGAAGAAGATCTTGCGCGCCTCAACGAGCGCGGTCTGCATCACGCCGATGCCTGAGTCGAGAAGAACGAGGTCGGCGGTACCCTTCAGCGCGTCGACAGCATTCGCAACCGCAATGCCGACGTCCGCCTTACGCACCGCGGGGAGATCATTGACGCCGTCGCCGGTGGAAGCGACGACGTAGCGTTTCTGGGCGCTCTCGACGATCGCGAGCTTGTCCTCCGGCAGGACCTCGGCGAAGGCTGCCGTGTGCGCGAAGGAATCGGACGGCAGGTGCGCGAGATCAGCGTCGCCGGCACGTACGACCGCGCCCTCGAGCCCGAGCATACCGGCGACGTGCGTCGCGGTTTCCTTCGTATCTCCCGTTACCATGATTGCCGCAACACCCTCGCTCTTGAGATACCGGAGCGTCTCCGCCGCATCGGCGCGCAGCGGATCCGCGAGCACCAGCATGCCAGCGAGTTCCATCCCGTGCTCGTCCGCGATCCCCTCAGGATCGCGCTTGATCGCGACGGCGATGGCACGGGAGCCGTCTTGTGCCGCGCTCTCGGTGTCCTGTCGGAGCGCTTCCGAGACGCCGAGCCGTGGCGCACAGTGCTGCAAGACCGTCGGCGGCATACCCATAGAGATCAGGTAGCGGCCGCCGCCACGTTCGAGGAGGGCTGTCGTGCGTTTGCGGTTCGAGTCGGCAGGGACGACATCAATCGCATGAAAAGACGCGAAGTCGACGACCGGAACGCCGGCGACGATCGCTTGATTGATGGAGTTGTCTCCGCTCGCGCTCGCCGCCGCGGCGGCATACGCACGAAGATCTCGCTCGGAGAACGGCTCGTAGGCGCGGACGCGGTCGACCGTAATCTTGTTCTCGGTAAGGGTGCCGGTCTTATCGGTGAGGAGGAGCGTGACGTTCGCAAAATCTTCGAGCGCAGCGAGACGACGGACGAGCGCTTTCTTACTCGCGACGGCGAGCGCCCCGATCGAGATGATGAGCGTCATCACGGTCGGGAGAGAGACCGGGACACCGGCGATGAGGAGCGAGAGGTCGAGCAGGATAGTGTCGGCGAACGGCGCGCCAGAAAGCAGGAAGACGACCGTAAGGATTGCGATCGCGACAAGGCTCGCGATGATGAGGAAACGGGAGATAGCGAGGATGTCGCGCTCCATCGCCGCCGTACGCTTCCCTCCCCCTGTCGAGGCGGCGATGCGGCCGAAGAATGCCTTGTTGCCGGTCGCGACGACCGTGCCGACGAAATCACCCGTCGCGACGACCGAGCCCGAATATGCGGTGTCGCCGACCTTCTTCTCCTTGGGCAGCGATTCGCCCGTCAGGACGGCCTCGTTGATCTCGAGATTGACCGCCTGATCGATGTGCGCATCCGCAGCGACGAGCATGCCGACCTCGCATTTGATCGTGTCGCCGAGTACGAGCTCGCGCGAAGGAACGTCCTTCCAAGCGCCGTCACGCATGACCTTCGCGTTCACTGAGAGCTGCGAACGCAGGGCCTCGAGCGCCTTGTCCGCCTTGCGCTCGTGCCAGAGCGTCATACCGACGTTGAGTGCGAGCAGAGCGATGATGAACCATCCGTCGAACTGCTGTCCGATGAAGAAGGATATCGCCGACGCAGCGACGAGCATGATCGACGCAGGCGACGTGAGCGCCTTCAGGAATTTGCGCAACTGACCCTGTTTCTTCTCGCTTATCTCATTCGGGCCGTACTGTGCGAACCGTCGTGCCGCTTCAACGGATGTGAGTCCCTCCATAGGAACATGCTATCACAGCGGCCCGCGCCGGAAGCGCGGGTCCTTGTGCTTTTCCCGACCGTAAGCGGGTTCACCCGAGTCGAGAGGAGTCTGGCTGTATCACGTCAAGCGTGCCGCACGGTCCGTTCGCTTCCGCCCTCCATGACGCCACCCGAGAGGCCGACGAGAGCGATGACGACGCCGAGGATGCCGAGCGTCCACGCGAGCGCCATACCCGAGAGGTTAAGGAACGCGACCACGATGACAACCAGGCCGAGCACGAAATTTACCCAGTGTTGCCACATAACGAGAGAAGGTTAATGCTTCTAATGAGGAAGGGTCGCCCCGTTCCTGCAGGGCATCTTCGCGCGTCGGCCGTTAAGTTCCGATGAATAGCATCATCAGACCCCGTAGGGGCTTTGTAATGATTCAAGCGCCGCGAAGGACGCCGCCGGGTCGCTCGCACGGACGATTCCCGAACCGACGATAAGATCGGAGACGCCGAGCGCAAGAAGCGGGCGGGCGGTATCGAGACTGACGCCGCCGTCGACCTGGATGACCACCTCAGGATGGCGAGAGCGGAAAGAATGGATCTTCTTCAAGACGCGGTGATCGAAGGGCTGTCCTTGCCGCCCGATCCGCGTGATACCCATGAACTGGATGTAAGAAACCTCGCTGAGATGCGGCTCGAGAGATGCGAGATCTGTGTCGATGTTGAGCGCGAGACCGAACGAAACGAGCGGCGTGAAGCCGCTCGCGCCATATCTCCTGCATACGCTAGCGAGAAACCGACCAACATCAGGAATCCCCTCGATATGGAAGGTGAGCCGTGTCACGCCGAGATCGAGCCATGTGCCTATCGTCTTCTCGCCGTCGAGGCTCATGAGGTCGACCTCATACGCGATGCGGTCGAGATATGGAAGCATCGCGCCAGGCTCCGCTATGAACGTGCGGAACGCCTTATCCGGGGCATACGGCCAGGACGCGGGCGAAGCGAATCGCCCGTCGACAGCGTCAATCTGCACGCGGTCGACGGCCGGAATCGCGGTAATCATCGCGAGCGTCTTCTCGAGATCTTCGCGCGAGGACGGGAGCACGGCCGGAACGAAACGGGCCATGCGTGTATGATAACACCTTTCAGCTGCAGGCGTCGTCCTCTATGGCAGTTATCTTCTTCAAACGACGGACATGCCGCTCCTCGCCGGAAAAGGACGTGGCGAGGAACAGGTCGGCAAGCCGCTCAACGTCCGCTGCATTCTCGACATCAGCCGCGAGCGTGATGACATTGATATCGTCATGCTTCCGCGCATGGATGACCGACTCGGGAGAATAACCGACCGTCGCCCGCACACCGCGAACCTTGTTCGCCACCACGTCCATACCCATACCCGACCCGCACAGCAGTATTCCCCGGCTATCGAGATCAGATGCCACAGCGCGCGCCACCGGCAGTGCGAAATCCGGATAGTCGTCGCTCGGATCCTCTTCAAACGCGCCTTGATCCTCAACGACGAACCCTTTGTTCCCGAGATATGCCTTCAGCCGCTCCTTGAGCGCGTACCCGCGATGGTCGGCCCCTATGAAGACCTTAGGCATGCGCCGCCTTCATGACATGCCGCACCAGACTCTCCGTGTAGCCCATCTCGTTGTCATACCAGGCAAGGACCTTCACGAGATTGCCGCCGACGACCCGCGTCATGGAGAGGTCCGCGATGGAGGCATACGGCTGCCCCACGATGTCGCTCGAGACCAGCTCGTCATCGGTAGATGAAAAGATGCCTTCCCAGCGTGCTTCGCGTGCCGCTTTCCGCAGGAGGTCGTTCACTTCCTCCCGCGTCGTGTCGCGTTTCGCGATAAAGGTGACGTCCGCGATGGAGCCGGCGGGCACCGGCACGCGCAGACTGATGCCGTCGAACCGGTCCGTCAGGTCAGGATACGCCTTCGTCACTGCGATCGCCGCGCCGGTCGAGGTCGGCACGATGTTCTGTGCCGCCGCACGCCCTTCGCGCACATCCTTCTTGGCCGGGCCATCGACGATATGCTGACTCGCGGTGTAGGCGTGCGTCGTCGAGAGGATCGCTTTCTCGATACCGATCGATTCGCCGAGGATGGCGATGACCGGACTCGACGCGTTCGTGGTGCACGAACCGTTGCTCGTGACGGAACAGGTCGCCAACTTTTCTTCATTCACGCCCATCAGGACCGTCGCGCCGATCGACTCGTCCCCTTTCGCAGGCGCACTGATGACGACACGCTTCGCACCCGCTTGAATATGTTTCTGCGCATCCTCGTAATGCGTGAAGAAGCCCGTCGATTCGACGACCACGTCGATGCCGAGATCTTTCCATGGCAGGTTCTCCGGATCCTTTTCCGAGAAGAACTTCACTTCCTTCCCGCCGATCAGCAGCGCGCCATCCTTCGCTTCGACCTGAAACGGCGCGCGGCGGTAGACCGTGTCGTACGTAAGAAGATACGCGAGGTTCTCGATCGAGCCGAGGTCATTGACCGCGACAACCTCGATGCCTCGCTCCCAGCTGCGACGTACGAATGCGCGCCCGATACGCCCGAAACCATTGATTGCGACACGAATAGCCATAAACAAGGTGTGATTAGGTTGATGATGCTCGAAAAGCGAGCAGTATCCAAACTATACCACTGTCCCTTCTCCCCTTTTATACACAGTCATGGCGAAGCGTTCGATGACGCTGCTCGCGCAACAGCCGCGACCGCCTGTGACGCACGTCCGAACAAGGCGAGTGCCGCACCGGTTTCTTTTTGCGAAAAATCGCTCGTACCAGCCGCCAACGCATAAACGGTCTGGCCGGTCAGGGTCACTGCCCGCCAGTAGTTACCAGTTACCGCGTCCGTCAGCGCGATGAAACGGGTCGCGCCGACATATTCGACGTTGAAAACGGCCTGGGCAACCTCTGGCGCAATCGTCGTTGGCGCCTCCGTGACCCATAGGAACCCTGCGGCTACGAGCGTAGGAGCGCGGGAGGCAGCCGTCGCGAGAGCGTCTCCCGTCTTATACGTTACGAACGCGAACGACTGGCTGGCTTCAGGCAACGCGGCCGCAAGCGCATAGGCGACCGTCACGTCGGCATTGATAACCGTATGCGACCCGTTGATGATTAACGTGCCGAGTGCTATTTCCGTCCGCAAGGCAGCCGAGGGCGCTGTCGCGGCTGCGTCGCGCGCGTTTGCCGCCAAGGTGAGCATTCCCGTTCCTGCCGACCCGATCAGCTTTTCATATGACGAGAGTGCCGTGACAATACCGCCGTATATAGTGGCGCCGATTGAACGGTACGCGTCTGCCAATGCAAACATGGCCCGTGACGGATCCGATACGAACCGACGCGCGGAAGCTATAGCGACCCGGGCATGTCCTAATACGGGAGTCGATGATACTGCTCTCACGGACTCATACGCTAATGCATCATATGCCCCTACTGGCATGCGTAGTGACGAAAAATCGAGATGCGAGAGAAGTGGTGACGCGAGCGTTGCTGTCGCTCGTCCGTCTTTCGCCGTGATGCTCATGGCAACGGCAGCCATCCGAGTCGAAACCGCATCGACATGCATCACGAGATGTTGCGGGATATCTCCGAATACGCTATCGAATCCGAATGCTGCAGTACGCGCGATTGACAGCCCTGTCTCTCCTGCCGACGAGAAGGCAGGGATTCCCGAGAGCAAGGCACCGGCAGCGATCACGAGCGTTGCCGTTGCAAGCGCGACGACTCTCGGTGCGGTTGACCGAATCGTAAACGGATTTTCTTTAAGGAGAGGATCCATGACGGATTGTCAGATTGAGTGAATGATAACGTTATACCCCGATATTCCTTACGACAGTCGTGTGGATAATCGCCAGAAATCAATCACGTCTATTCAACACGATCGTGAACGATCAATAAGGTAGAAAAAATAATCACTCGACAAACCCGCTCGAGTGAGCCTGAGACGATCTCGCATAGACGAGGCGAGAAATACGGTATATGAACTATCGTGTGTAGGCACTTACTCCGGCAAGAAGACCAACTCGTCCTGCCGAGAGTACATATGAATCGAAATATCCAGACCCAATTGCCGCCAAAATGACCATTATGATAGCTAGGGCAATCCCGACGATCCTCACAGCTCCAAGCATCTTAGCGCGACCACTTACCCAAGTGGGTCTAGATTGTTTTGACTCCGGCTCCGCTTTCTCCTCGCTGACTGGCGGTTGTGCATTCGCTGAACCGATGCGCGGAAGGAACTCTTCCGGTAGCGCCTGACAGGAAAGGGGTGCTTGCGTGGTGGCAGGATATGCCCGGATTGGCACGCGCACACCTTCTTCCTCATCCGTAGCCGCTTCGTCTTCTTTCTTCTCCCCTCCCTCTTCGCCAATCTTCTCGCTGGCTTCCTTACCTGCATCGAGAGCCTGCTCGCCCGGATCGAAACGATCGAACCATTCCTTCCAGGAATCCTGAATCCGTTGCGGGAGATCTTCTTGGACGGTTTCCCTTTCTTCTTCGACATGATCCGGCTCGGGCGCGACCATATACTGCGGCGCCTCCCACGTCGACAAAGAAGGCTCGGTGTCCGTTATTGGCGTTTCTTCCGGTTCTGGAGCATTCGTCTTCGCGACTGTCGGCTGTTCCGTACCGAACCGATGATCCTGAATGGCTGATTCGAGGACATACCAGCTCCGCCCGACAAGGCGCGCCGGTACGCGTCCTTCCCGGCAGAGCTGACCGACGTAATCTTTCGCGTAGCCGGTCATCCGGGCAGCTCGCTTCGACGAAACGTATTTCCTATCCTCGATAAGAAGTTCGTCCATATGCGCACAGTATAGCCGTATCTCGTCTCGTGTGGAAGCTTTTTACACAGGTCAGCCGAGCTTCTCTTCCAAGAGCTTCCGCAAAGCAGCCGGATTCCCCGCCCCATGACTCTCCTTCATCGCTTTACCGACGAGATATTGCAGTGCTGCCTGCTTCCCGCTCTTATATTCCGCTACCGCTTGCTTCTCCTTATCTAGGATGGAATCAGCGATCGCGCCGAGTGCTTCGGCATCATGGATCTGCAGGAGACCGTGCGCTCGAGCGACGGCCTCCGGCTCTCCTCCCTTCTCGATGAGGAGCACAAGTGTGTCCTTGGCTCCTCGCGAAGAAAGACTGCCGGATGCGGTCAGGCGGATGAGTCCAGCGAACGAAGCTGGATCGAACGTCTCGTATGACTCGCTCCCGCGCTTCGCGTAGATGCCGGAAAGGTCAGAAACGAGGTAATTCGCGGCGAGCGTAATGAGCGCCCGATCGCTATCGAGCGCGCCTACGACCGCGTCAAAGAACGCGCTGCGCTCGACGGACGCAGCGATGAACGCCGCATCCGCGTCCCTGAGCCCGAGTTCCCGAGCGTAGCGGTCTCGCCGTTCCCACGGCAATTCCGGTAACGAAGCCCGTATCGAATCGGGAACCAGGTCGGGAATCTCCAAGAGAAAGAGCTTCGGAAGGTCGGGTTCGGGAAAATAACGATAATCCGCACTCCCTTCCTTGAAGCGCTGATGGAAGGTTTCTTGCTTCGCCTCGTTCCAGCCGCGCGTCTCCTGTACGACAGGCTCGCCCTGCTCGAGCGCCTTCGTCTGTCGCGCGATCTCATACGCGATTGCGCGTTCGACTGCACGGAACGAATTCAGATTCTTCACCTCGACTTTCGTGCCGAACGTCCCTTCTCGGTCAGAAACGGAGATGTTCGCTTCGATGCGCATCTCACCCTTCTCGAGATTCGCTTCGCCTGCCTCGAGCGTTCGCAGGAGGAGCTGCAGTTCGCGGGCGAAGCGTCCTGCCGTTTCCGCATCATGGATGACCGGCTCGGTCACGAGTTCCATGAGCGGAACGCCGGCGCGGTTGAAATCGACGAGACTCTTGCCATCCGTATGTATCGAACGTGCCGTATCCTCTTCGAGGTGCACGCGCGTAATAGCGACATCGGCGAGTCTCCCGCCCGAGACGAGCGGCTTGTCGTACTGGCTGATCTGATATCCCTTCGGGATGTCCGGATAGAAATAGCTCTTGCGGTCGAAGACGCTCTCGTCGGCAAGTTCCCCGCCGATCGCGGCTCCGACACGCAGGACCTGCCGTACTGCTTCCCGATTGATAACCGGGAGCGTACCAGGATGCGCGAGGCAGATCGGACACGCGTTCACGTTCGGACGCGTCTCGTCCGGATCGTTCGCACAATCGCAGAACATCTTGGTCCGCGTCCGGAGCTCCGCGTGAATCTCAAGGCCGATGGTCGCTCGATATGCCATACCTACCGTTAGAGTGCCTCCTTACGGGGGAAATCGCAAGCAGACATAATCAGAATCGTGTCGGGACAAGAGCAGCGAGCCGGTCCGACAGCGCCTTGAGGGAATCCACGTCCTTGATGGAAACCAAGAGCACTTC
>JAJYHF010000010.1 GCA_021784875.1 bacterium | reverse complement strand
CGACGACCTTCACGACAAACGGCTTCCTGAGCGACCAGGCGGCAAGGCACGCGGGGAGACCGGTCGAGACCGGGTCGAGCGCGAGCACTGCGTCCGCT
Source organism: bacterium (assembly GCA_021784875.1). GTDB lineage: Bacteria > Patescibacteriota > Minisyncoccia > Phycocordibacterales > Phycocordibacteraceae > C7867-001. The sequence continues at coordinate 10,885 of JAJYHF010000010.1, read as the reverse complement.
TTCTTAAGAACTCGACGCACGAGGCGGAAGTAGGCGACGTGCCGCACGAGCCGGGGCAGGTGCCGGACGTCGCCGAACTTCACGAGCGTCACCTCGACCCCCTCCCCTGGCAGCCCCTCTTCAAGGAGCTTTGCGTAGGTCGCCGGCCCGCCCGGCTCGGGCGGGTAGAGAGGCGTCGCGATGACGAGCTTCATGGGTATATTCTACCCGCTCACGAGCAGACGGTCGAAGAGCGCTTTCATGCGTGTGGCGATGAGATTCCAGTCGTATTTCTCGGACGCGAGCTTCTTCGCGGCTGCCTTCACGCGCACAACCTGTTCCGGGTGCTCCATAATATTCATGACCGCTTCCGCTATCTGCTCCGGCGAGTCATGGTCGACCGCCCAGCCGGTCGACTCCTTGTCTGGGTTGCGCTTCGCATCAAAAAGGAAATCGGCGATGCCGCCTTCCTGGGTCGCAATGACCGGCAGCTCCGCCGTCATCGCCTCGATGAAGGAGTTCCCCATGCCCTCCGAACGGCTCGGCCGGATGAAGATGTCGCAGCTCTTCAGAGCGCGCGGCATCTCGGTGTGAGAGATCTGTCCCATGAAGTGCGTCCGGCTCCCAACCCCCTGCCCTCTCGCAAGCTCGCGCAACATCGCCTCATCCGGACCGATGCCATAGATGACGAAGTGTACGTTCTCTGGCAGATGCGCGAGCGCACGAATCACGTCGTCGACCGCGTTCTTCTTCACGAGCCTCGAGGTGGTGACGAGCGCTACGTCGCCCTCAGCGAGACCGATCGCTTCTCGCGTCGTCGCACGCTCCTCGGGCGTTATACTTCTCGAGAAATGCGCCGTGTTCACGGCGTTCGGGATGACCTCGGCCTCTCCCGTGAAGCCCATCCGCTCTCCCCACCGCTTCAAGAAAGTCGAGATTGGCTGGAGCGCATCCGCGCTCGTGAAGCCGCGCTTGAACCACGGCCAGACCGGCCGCGCGAGCCGTTCGATATGCTCGGGCGGATCACCCTCTTGGAGCGTGAGAAGATACTTCACTTCCGGATGACGCTTCTTGAAGATGCCGGCAGGGATGCCGCAGGAGTGCGCCATCATCGCCCACGTGCCGTCGAAATGATGCTGGCGATGCAGCCGCCCGGCTGCGCGAGCTGCAGCGAACTGATACCAATATTTCGTCCATTTGATCGGGAACTTCTGCAAGTCAGCGATGGTTGGCGCTTTGCGCGTCATGCCGATGCGGTGCACGATGACATTCCCTATCTTCTCTTCTCTTGGCAAATCCGAGTCCAGCCGCAGGGTCACCATATGGAACTCGATATCCTCAGGCGCGATGCGATCCGTTATCTCCTTAATCGCCACCTCCGCTCCGCCAATGAACCGCGGATAATAGGTTAAGGAGAAGATAAGGACGCGCTTCACGGTCGATGTTTTGTCTCGGCGATATATTCCTTCAAATGCCGCTTCGGTGACCAACCGAGAGAACGCATCTTAGACGTATCGATTTCCGAGCTCATGCGGTTCCCGGGCGAGGCGGACTTCATGGTTACCTCTCCACCAAACATTCTCGCGACATCAAGAATGGAGTAAGCCTGTTCGTCGCCGATGCCGAAATCGTCGCCCGTGCCGTCCTCGCCGACAAGCACAAGCCCGTCGATTATATCGTCGACGTGAGTAAAATTACGCTTCTGTGTGCCGGGCGAAGTTACTATGAGAGACTCGCCAGCAAGCATCTTTTGACGGAATATCTCGATGACTGTCCCATAAGCTCCGGCGCGTTCGCCCGGTCCGTAGACGTTATAGAAATAGGTAATCGCGTACGGAAGATCGTACCAAGAACCATAATTTTTTACGAGTTCGGTATTGCTTGCCTTCGCCCATGCGTAAGGGCTCTGCATACGTCCGAGACCGCCATCACCAAATTTGGTCGAGGAGCCGGCATAGATCAGCTTATAACCGCGCTTGCGCCAGTGCTCCAGGACACCGAACGTCCCGTCCTTGTTCAGGTCCCAGACGAGCGAAGGCTCCAAGAGCGAACGCTCGACCCGCGAATATTCGCCCAGGTGGAAGACGAGATCAGGAGTCTCGGGGACGTGCTGCTCGATATCCTTCGTGTGGCCCTCGCGGTAGTCGACGCCCAGAACATGGTTCTCGCGAGAACCGGTGAAGTAGTTGTCGAGCGAGATGACGCGATGACCGTCCGCGACGAGCCGCTCACAGAGGTGCGAGCCGATGAAGCCGGCGCCGCCAGTGACGAGAATCAGTTTGCTCATAAGAATATGAAGAAGCCCGCCGCAGCCGCCGCAACGCCCGCGAGGCCGAAGGTCCACGGCGAATGGAAGAGTGGCGAAGGAGCCGCGGCAGGAGATGACGAGGCCGTCGTCGCCTTGCGTGCGGCCGTCGTCGGTTCTTGAGCGACAACCGCCCCCACAGTCGCGTCATTCGGCGCGGCTGTGGGGGCAATCACTGGTTCCGCATGCAATTGAACGGATGCCTCTTGGCTGGTAAGCGGATCGACCGTCCTTGTCCCTTGGGAACCGTCCGGGACGGAAGAAGGTTGCATCGTGTCCGCGAGCACGACCGTCGGAGACGCGGCATCCGCGACCGTGATCGCAGGGGGCGGATATGTCGCTGCAATGATGCCGTCCGGGTAGGTGAGCGCCGCGTCGAGCGCGACCGGCAGGTTCATGACCGCGAACGGGAAGAGGACGCTCGTGTGAGGAAGGATCGCGGTGCCCTGCGGGATGCGGAAGATGCCTTCGCTCGACGTGAGGCGCCAACGGGAGAGGTCGAGCCGGCTGTCGCCGTCGTTTACGAGCAGGACGCCCTCGCCCGAGACAGCGGCAATGCGGACCGTCGAGGGCTCCACGACGACCTCGAGCTCGCCTCGCGCCGAAGTCGCACCATCGCTCGCCGTCGCCACGATGAGATAGTCACCGGCGTAGTGATAGGTCTTCTCGACCGTACTCCCCTCTCCGGACGAGCCGTCGCCGAAGCTCCAGGTGATGTGCGCACTCGAGTCGGCCGAGCCGCTTTTCGTCTTCACGGCTGCCACGAAAGAAAGCGGCACCTCCATGAGCGCGGACGAGGGGCTCATGCTCACCTTAACGGAAAGACCCGAAGGCGGCGGTACGTAGGTCGAGGCGCCCGTCGCGACGGGTACCGGGGGCGTGGAGCTTGCCGTATTCGAGACGTCTTGCGCCGCGTCAGTCGCATCATTCCCGACGGTGATGAACGGTTCGATCTCCGCGAACGTGCTTGGGCCGATGCCGCTCACCTCCTGGATATCCTCGACGGTCGCGAAGGAGCCGTTCGCGTCGCGGAAATCGATGATGGCCTGCGCCTTGGTTGGGCCGATGCCCGGGAGCGTATCAAGGGTCGCTGCATCGGCCGTATTGATATTGACAAGCACGGTCTGCGCGAACACGAACGCCGGCAGGGCGAAGAGCGCGAGGAGCGCAGAGATGCTGATGCCGAGATGCTTCATGCGTCACCTTTGAGCACCTTCTTTAATTCCGCCTCGGGAACTTCGTAGGGAGGATGCGGCTTCGGCGGTGTCGCCCGCGGTGGCTCCTGCCTGTCGGCAGGCATGACTGCCGCCGCAGGCCTCTTCTCCTCCGGCTTGGCAGGCGCCCCCGATGAGTGCTTCGCGAGGACGTCAGCGAGCGCTCCCTTGAGCGACTCCTTGTGCTCCGTCTGTTTCTTCTCTTGTTCGGTGCCCGCCCGGGTAGCGACCGTACGCAGGATCGCCTTGAGGTCCTCGGGGGTCTTGGCGTGCGACTGTGCCTGCCTGCCGGGAGGTATAGGGTTCGGCCGGTCATCGACGCGACGAGGCGAGTGTGCGGGCATAGCCTGTCGCTCCGGGAAAGTCAGACTTTTAGGATTCGGGCGTAAAGTCTGACTTTCTGGAACGACGGCGGGGAAAGCACCGGCAGCCCGCGCTTCTCGCGCCTCTTTCGCATACTGAGCCGGCTTCTTCTTCATGCGCGCATCGGCCGGCATCTCCGCAGCCAGGCTCTCCTGAAGTTCCTTCATGATCGCTCCCTCGACCTCCTCGCGCGGCACCGTGAATTGCGCGCGCGAGGAGGCGACGATCTCCTCCTTATAGGAAACGGGCGGGGGCTCGATGGGCGGAATCGTCACCGCTGAGAAGGGCGCGCTCCCGACCCCATCGATCATGAGCGAGAGATAGATCTGGCGCTTATCGAGGCTGACGATGTCCTCCTTCGTGAACTTCGGCATGAAGACGGTCTCCAAGACCTCAGCATCGAAGGGTCCGACGCGGAAGGCGACCGTCGTGCCGACGTTACCGAAGACGGCGTCGCGCACCTCTTCATCCATCTGCTCGATGTACTGGTGCGTGATGGTGAGGTCGAGCTTGTACTTGCGGCTCTCGGAGAGGATCTCGGCGAAGGTTTCGTTCGCGAAGTTCTGGAATTCGTCAACATAAAAATAAAAATGCGGCGAGCGACGGAGCTGTTCGCTCGAGAGGTCCGCACGGCTCATCGCGGCGAGGAAGATGCGTGTCACGAGCATCGAGCCCAAGAGGCGCATGTTCGTTTCCCCGACGAGCCCCTTCGAGAGGTTCATGATGAGGATCTTCTTCTCGTCCATCATCTTCCGGATGTCGAAGGAGGACTTCGGCTGGCCGATGATGTTCCGGATGAGCGGATTGCCGGTGAACTGGCCAACCTTGTTCTGGATCGCGGGCGTCGCCTCCTGGGTGTAGCGGTCGCCATAGTTGGCGAACTCCTTGACCCAGAAATCCTTCACGACCGGATCCTTCACGTTCTCGACGACCTTCTGCCGATACGTCTTGTCGGTGTACACGCGGTTGACGCCGAGCAGGGTCGCGTCCGGATACTCGAGGAGGGCGAGGAGCGTGTTGGTGAGGATGTACTCCATGCGCGCCGACCAGGCGTCCTCCCAGATCTTCTTGAAGGTTGCCATGAGGCCGGAGACGACGAGATGGCGCTTATCGTAGCCGACGTCCTCCATCACGTTGAAGGCGATCGGGTGTTCCATGTCGAAAGGCGCGAAGTAGACGACATCTTTGATGCGCTCCTCGGGAACGTATTCGAGCAGCTTCTTGGCCGTCTCGCCGTGTGGGTCGAGGAATGCGAGCCCCTCGCCGTTCCGGATATCCTGGATCGCCATGTTCTCGAGGAGGGTCGACTTCCCCATGCCGGTCTTGCCGATCACGTACATGTGCCGGTCGCGATCCTTCGCCTTGATGCCGAAGGGCACGTTCTTCCCGCGCGAGTCGGTCGCCGCGAAATAAGTGACGCGTTCGGGATTCTCCATCCCTCTCAGTATAGCAAAATCAGACCGGCTCCTTGGGATTCTTCGGAACGCGCATCGAGAGGCCCATACCGAGGACGATGATGCCGAAGATGACCTCGGAGAGGTTCCGCAGCGCGATCGGCATGCCTGAGAAGGGCGCGAGGATGACGAGGATGCCAAGGAGGACGAGGAGGCTCGATTTGGACATGCGGATAGTGTATCAGGGCTCCACGATGACGACAAACTCGCCCCGGAGGCGGTCAGGATGCGTCTTGAAATGTTCGAGGAGCTCCTGCGGAGAGCCGGCAACGAACTCCTCGTGAAGCTTGGTGAGCTCGCGAGCGATCGAGACGCGCCCGAGGCCGAGCGTCGCGAGCTCGCCGAGAAGCTTTTCTATGCGGTGCGGCGATTCGTAAAGCACGACCGGAATCTCGCTCTCGGCGGCCTCCTTCAGCTCCGTCTGCCGACCCTTCTTGTGCGGGAGAAAGCCGAGGAAGGTGAACGCGCCGTCACGAAGCCCTGCGATCGAGAGCGCCGCCGTGAGCGCGGAGGGGCCGGGTATCGCTTCTATCTTCACTCCAGGAAGCTGCTCGCGTACCGCCGCCACGAGCCGCGCGCCCGGGTCAGAGACGCCCGGCGTCCCCGCGTCCGAGACGAACGCCACTCTCTCTCCCGCCTCAAGCCGCGCGACGACTTCGTCCGCCTTCTTCCCTTCCGTCACAGCGTCGAGCCGCTTCACCGGCTTCTCGATCTCGTAGCGCGCGAGGAGCTTCGCCACCACGCGGGTGTCCTCGGCATAGATCACGTCCGCCTCCTTGAGCACTCGGAGCGCCCGGAGCGTTATGTCCTCCAGGTTCCCGATCGGCGTCGCGACGATGGACAAGGTTCCCATCCCTCCACTCTACCGCGCTCGGACCTCTTCGCCCATTATTGCTTTATCGTCAAGATGCGGTATTATGTTAAGCGGACGTACAAATTAACACATGAGAGGAGGAGTTGATGAAGTTCAGAATTCCGTTGAAAGGGGCGCGCGTCGCGGCTAGGGTATATAACCCTTCGGACGCGAAGAGAAGTGGGATCGAGGCAGGATGGTCGTTAGCAAGACTTCGCCATGGAGAATCTGACGATTCGCTAATCGGCGGACTCCGCAGCATATGCCGCAAGATGGAGATTGAACACGCCTTCGCACCTGATGTTTCAAAGGCGTCAGCGCGTGTCATAACTCAGAAAGAAATGGCTGGGCGGCAAATCGAGCTTGGCTCGAATGTCTTTCTCTCATTTGGGGAGGAATCGGCTGATGGTGTATTCCTCGAAAAAGGAGAGGCCTTCATGATGTCGGGCCGGGGATGTCCGGTGATTATCGCGTCTGACAGCAAGAATGTCGCGATAGTCCACGCGGGTAGAGACAGTCTTATCTACCGTGATGCTGTTATGGACAATGTAGGCAAAGCATCGCGGCCCTACATGAGCGTTGTTGACAGTCTCATCGACGCATTCGTGGAAAGAGAATCGTTCCCGGGCGAGATGGTCATGGCATTCTCAATCCCAACTGCCGTGTTCGAGCACCCGCTCGAACACCCCACGTATGGGAACTTCAACAGGGCCTTGCACGCATTCGTTGAGAAGCAGTGGCCGGGAAACACCAACATATGCAAAGGCAGTATGTATCTGAACCTGGAAGACATTTTCTTGTCTCAGGCGCATCGTGTCGGCGTGAAAGCATCAGTCGTTCATCCTGCCGGTACGATTCCTGGCATGACGTACCCTCGCAATAGCCAGGAAACACGCAACGGTGCGAGAAATCTTATAATTGTGCAAAGAGTCTACTAGTTCTTACTTTCGTTTAACGGCCGGCCCTTTTAGGGTTGGCCGTTTCGTTTTTTGCCCCGAGCCGAGTACACTGGAGCGACATGCAGAAGGTCTATTTCATCGGCATCGGAGGCGTCGGAATGAGTTCGTCCGCCTTGTTGCTCAAGGAAGCCGGCTGGCGGATCACTGGCTCGGATGCCGAGTGCTACGGCCCGCCACGCGGTATCCTCGAGCGTGGCGGCATCCCCTTCACACTCGGGTATGATCCCGAGAACATCCCGCCGGACGTCGACTGTTTCGTCATCGGCCGTAACGCGAAGCTCTCGCCCGCGGAAAACGCAGAGGTCCGCGCCGCGCACGAGAGCGGCAAGCCGGTCTACTCCTTCCCCGAGATGCTTGGCAAACTCACGGAGGACCGCCAGAACCTCGTCGTTGCCGGGAGCTACGGCAAGACGACGGTGACGTCCCTTGTCGCGCATATCCTCCGCCACGCCGGCGTCGATGCCGGTTATTTCATCGGCGGTGAACCGGTACCGAGCACGTGGCTCCCCGCCCCAGCCGCACTCGGCAGCGTTGGATTCTTCGTTCTCGAGGGGGATGAGTACCCTTCCGCGCACGACGATCCGCGTGCGAAGTTCCTGCACCTGCACCCGCACGATGTCATCCTGACCGCGGTCGTACACGATCACGTCAACGTCTATCCGACCCTTGAGAGCTACCGGCAGCCGTTTCGCGAACTGCTTTCGCTCATGTCGGAGGGCGGCCTCGTCGTCGCCTGCGCCGACGAGAAGGGCGCGCTCGCTCTCGCGCGCGAATCGGGAAAAACGGTCGTGACATACGGCGTCGAAGCCGCTGCCGACTATGGCACGGCCGGTATCCGCTACGGCCGCCACACCCGCTTCACGCTTCTCGCGCGCGGGACCGCGCTCGGTGAGATCGAGACCGGACTCCTCGGTGCCCATAATGTCGAGAACGTCGTCGGAGCGGCGGCCTGGGTGCTCGAACGGAAGCTCGCGTCCTTCGACGCCATCCGCGCTGCGCTTGCCGATTTCAAGGGCGTCCGGAGGCGACTCGACAGTGCCGCACCTGACTGCCGCTTGCCGGTCTTCGAGGGCTTTGGTTCGTCATACGAGAAAGCCCGTTCCGCGATTGAGGCGATGCGGCTTCACTTTCCCGACCAATCGCTCGTCATCGTCTTCGAGCCGCACACCTTCGGCTGGCGCAACCGTGCGAACCTCGGCTGGTACGACAACGTTTTTGCCGGCGCCGCGCATGTCTTCGTCGCACCGCCCGAGACGCAAGGCGCCGCGACGCACAACCAGCTCACGCACGAAGAGATCCTGACGCGCATCGGCCCAACGGCGGAACCGTACGTCTCTCCCGAAGCGGCCGCCGCAAGCCTTTGTGACGATGATGCCGTACTCATCCTCACCTCCGGCGATCTGCACGGGACGCTTCCTGCGCTCATCGAGGCGATTCCAGCACGATTCCCGTCATGAGGGTGACGCGCGATGAGTTCGGGCACGAGTACGAGACCTACCGTTTCGGCTATTGCGAGTACGCCGACCTCGAGCCGGATGAAGACCTCGCTGAGATCTACGGACAGGGCTTTCTCCCGTATTCGGCCGATCCTTCCGTACAGGGACGATTCTATATGGCACGGAGCGCTCGTATCGCGCTTACCGGTTTCTCCTGTTCGAGCGAGAATCGCCGCATCGCGAAGCGCTTCGATAGCATGTTCTCCCGAAAAATCCTCCCGCTTGCCGCAGCGCGGAGAGACAAACGGATCCGGGAACTCTTCCTCGACTACTTCGCAAAGCGGCACGGCAAAGATGTCATGCCACCGACACGCTTCGACGCGATTCTCAAGACTCCGCTCCCGATACGGTTCGTTACGTATGAAAAAGACGGGAGTTTGGTCGCGGCTGCGCTTGAAATCTCGACACCGACCTTCGATCATTTCTGGTTCTCCGCTTATGACATCGCATACGCCTATCGTTCCCTCGGAATGTGGCTCATGCTCGACGCGGTACGCGAGGCGAAGCGGTCCGGCCGGACGTACGCCTACCTCGGCACCGTCTACGGCGAGAAGGCGCTCTACAAGACGAATTTCAAGCCGCTCTCGTTCTGGGACGGGACGGCCTGGGAAGCGAACCTTGCGACCCTGAAGAAGCTCGCGCGCACGGAGCCGAAGCACTGACAGATAACGATTTAAGATTCGAACTCCCGAGTATAAATCGCTGCGATGACACGAACAGGCGATCCGTCGGGTTTTATGCCGCCCGTGTAGTGGTGCCGCATGATAAGCCGCATCTCAAAATCATTACTGATCGCTTTATCTTCGCCGATGTAAAAGCCGACATGTGCGTTCATGCTGCCCGCCTGCATAACCGGCTCCCAAACGATAATGTCGCCCTCGTGCGGGGTGTCGGTCTTCTGCCAACCGGAGCGAAGGAGATCGCGCTCCAAGCCGGCGACAGTCGCATGCGGCGTTTCGACGAGATAGAAGGCGTGAAGGATGATGGAGACGAAGTAGGCGCAGGAGGTCACGCCACCCTTGGTTATGTCCGAGCGTTCGCCGCCGATGCGTGCGTAGAGATTGCGGAAGAGTTTCGAACCTTCCGCATTCCGGATCATCGCGAGATAGGATTCCTTTTGCAGGACGTTGCCGAGTGGCGCTGCCATGCCCTCAGTGTACTCCGCTCGAGGGACGGGCGCACGTCAAAAGCCTACCGGCACGCGGTCGTCGTCGCGACGTACCGATGCGTGAACGGGAGCGAGGTCTTGGGCACCTCCGCGAGGATATAGGGCGTGGTGGTAGCTTTCTTGCCGGCACAACCTGCGGTCGGCTGCTCAAGCGCGATGGTTACCGTCCGCATAGCAGCATCCTCGACCTTCTCGATCGATATATTGTATCCGCTCGAAGGCTCGTCGCCTGCAAAGGCAGCAATGACCGTAGCTGAGGCGAAATCGACGACAGGCGGCTTTCCCTTCGCATCGATCATCGTCCAGAGCCGGTCGAGCTGGCTCGTCGAGGAGATGAGGTAGTTGGTACGCACGTCGACGGTCGACCGCGCGCCCTGCACTATCTGCGTGAAGGGAACCATGACCGCAGCTTGAGCGTTCATGGTCGCCTGGGTCGGAGATGTGATCTTGCCGTTACTGTTAAGGAAGACATAACCGGTAATAGCGACCGCGACGATCGCTACGCCGGTCGCGATAATCATGCCTTTCATACGTCTAGTATACCTCCTCATGCCACCTGCTTACCTTTCGCGCTGGGTATAATTCTGGTGCACGCTCTAGGAGTCGAACCTAGGACCGCTCGAGTATCAGTCGAGTGCTCTACCAACTGAGCTAAGCGTGCGACTTTCTGGATGGTATCAGAAAGCGTCTGTTTTAGAAAGATGTCTGGAGCCTTTTGTTCCGCCTATTCCGTCCCGCTTGAAGGCTCATATGCGGCCTTCAAGCGACCACCCGATTACGTTCCCGGGCGCTCGAGTAGTGTTTTGGGACAACTACCATCTCCCTACCCTTGCGGGCAATCGACATGACCTTCCTTTCGAGAAGATCGGTTCCAATCGGATATGTTCCACGAGCAGCTTCCGCTACCCGTGCCTTGTTACGACTTAGTCCTTGTTACTGAATTTGCCGTAGTACCGCGCGAGGCGGTCCTTCGGGCACCCCCAGCTCCCTTGACTTGACGGGCGGTGAGTACAAGACTCGAGAACGTATTCACCCCGGTTTGGCTGACCCGGGATTACTAGCGATTCCGGCTTCATGAGGTCGGTTGCAGACCT
>JAJYHF010000006.1 GCA_021784875.1 bacterium | reverse complement strand
TATGTCGCATGTGCGCTCTTGTGGAAACGCATGACGGCTTCATTGTATCAAAACGAGTCGTGTGGACTGCGGCTCCAGCCCCGGGCAGAGCCCGAGGTTGTATGCCCGCCTAATACAGATGCACGCAATACCGCTCGCCCCGGGAGGTGCGCAGCCAATCGTATATGGCCGTCTTCGAGACGTACGGCAGCTTCTTCGTGCGCTTCAGGTACCCGGCTATCTCGTCGGGGTTCCAGTGCGCCTTGAGCTTCTCGATGACGAACCGCTCGAGAGCGGGATCCGCGTCGATCTTCGACCATTCGAGCTTGCGATACCGCTTCCGGACTCGCGCCTTGGCGTGCGCCTTCTTCGGGTCGTACATGCCGTTCGTCGAGTTCACGGCGATCTCGTATGCGACCGTGTTGTGTCCTCGTCCGAGCGCCCGGGCGATTGAGCGCTTCGAATATCCCTTCTCGAGCAGGATAGCGATCTCGAACCGCTCCGCCCGGGTCAGGTCTCCTTTCTTCTTGTTCATGCTCGCATGTTAGCGAGTGTCCTAACAGATTCCGGAATGCGCGGGCCTTCGTCCTATCGGGCCGCGCAGGAAGCCCCTCTGCTTCCCTTCGTCAGTGCCGGAATGGCCGGCTGGAGCGAACCGAATTCCCGGGCGCGGGAAACCTCTGAAAGGAGATAAAAATGAGGGAGTACATTGTGAACCTTACCAACGACTTGATCAGACGGAACCGCTTCGATGTGACCTACGGGTTGATCGGGGACAAGGTTTCCTTTCTGCATCAGGCCACCACGGACTTGCTGGTCGGCGACGTCGCCAAGATGAAGCCGGAGACCTTGGGCAGGATCATGGCTTCGTTCGAAATCGGCGACGTGCTGGTCGACCGCAAAGAGATCTTCGAGAACGTCACGTTCAGCGGCGACTGCGAGGACTTCCTCCGCGAGATCGTCGCGTTCTGCCTGGCGAATGTTGTTTTCGAACGGCTTGGGCCAAACGGCGAACCGCGTGTTCCGGCATACCGCAGACGGACAGTCGTATAAGGCAAGGCTCTCGAGGGCCCCAACATGAGTTGGGGCCTTAAGTTTTGCCTGCCGCGCGTTCTGGTACAACTTGTAGTATCGCTCACATCCATGCCATGAAAGAAGAGGCTCTTGAAAAGAGAATCGTTGATCAAAAACCTCGCATCGTATACCTGTCAGGAAAAACTTGCACGGGAAAAACGACCTTCGCAGATTTTCTTGCACAACACGGGTACGTCAAGATTGAACTCGACAAGATTGTCACGGAATCTGTCGTGCTGCCGTTCAATCTCATTCCTGGCGACGCATTCGTGAATGCATATCGAGACGAGGGACCATCTGAACATGCGGATGCTTTTATACGCGCGGCCCGCGAAGAGATCGCTCAAGCTGCCAGCGAGTCGCCGGTGGTGATCGAAGGTGCTGTGGCGAAAGTCAGAATACTCAAGGAAATCTTCGGGGAAGGTACCAAGGACTTTGCTTTTGTTTATTTCCATCCCGTCCATCTCGAAATCTATAGCGGGCGCATCCGCTCCCGTTTCTTGGCCGGCGCGCATGACGGCACTTCTGGACTACCAAAAGATTTCTGGGCTATCGTCGATCCGCACGACCTCGCTTTGTACAAAGAAACATGCGTACTCAATCAGGGGATAGAAAAAGCAATACTGGCCTATGCACAACGCTCGATGCGTGAATCCAAAGAAAGGCTCAAACATCTAAAGAGCGGTTTTACTGTCAGTGTCGTTCCGGTCTAACAATGAACACAAGAGAAAAGCTGCACGCGCTCGAGCAGGAAGGCAAGTATGTCTTCCATGGTTCTACAGTTGATACCAACCTCCTTGAGCCACGTGAGGCGTTCGACGCTGAACGTGGATCGGAAGGTGGCCCGGCTGTGTATGCCTCGAGCAGCGCCGATTATGCGGTGTTCATGGCGATCATTAACAAGCGGAACTGCCCGAATGGCGTTCATTCCACTTTTGGCATGCACAGGGACGCTGATGGTTCATATCATTTGCGATTCTGGGCTACGCAGGACACGCTCGACCAGCTGAAGGACTCTGCCTCAGGTTTTGTGTATGTCCTCGGGAAGGAGAAGTTCTCGAAACGGGATGAACGCTCCACGGAATTCTTCTCGCACGAGCCAGTTCGCCCATTACACAAGATGAAAGTGACCAAACGAGACCTCCCACGTCCTATCTTTCTCATCGTGCAAGGGCGGTTGAGTTCTATTCCTTCCAATTCGGCTGGTTCCGGAGGCCTACCTCCTCGCTAATTATTTTGAATACTTCTTCCGGATTGGAGTGTGTCGTATCGATGACAATCGCACCAGTTCTCTGTGGGCGTAGCGCATCTGCTCTATCCCACAACTCCTCTACTTTCTCGGGAGTAAGCATACCGCCTGGCTTGAAGCCACGATCCGCGGCTCTTTTTTGGACGCTTTCCTTCTCGGCAAACAATAGGAACTCTATTACCTCTGCGCCATACATGTGCGCTAGGGCGACGAACGTGTCGATAACTTCGGATTGCAGGATGGTCTTATCTACGATGACATCACTTCCTGCCCGAAGCTGGTTTTCGATGTCGTTCGTTGCGTACTTATACGAAAGGCGCAGGCTTTCTTTACGTTTCTCACGATAGTCAGGTATGGTGCGCCGCAACGCATCTATATCAATAAGAACTGACGAGGGCATCTCTGAATGTAGCCGAGCCGCGATGGTAGATTTGCCCACTCCTGATGGGCCGTTTAAGATGATGAGTTTCATGTTTGCTTATATTGTACCCCACGTGGATATGCGAAGGAGCCGGGAGAAACTTTCTCGCAAGATCCAGCCTTACTGCCAGAACTGCTTTCATTTTGAGAAGAAACCCTGTTTAAGTTCCGTCAAAAATAGAAACTCCTTTCTGTGTGAACCTTGCGGGTCGCGACAAAACCTCGGCATTGCGGGAACACGCCGATACTAAGTTGTCAATGCGGAGAGGGTGGGATTCGAACCCACGGTCCAGTTACCCGGACGCCGCATTTCGAGTGCGGTGCCTTCGACCACTCAGCCACCTCTCCGTGTCTCCGGATTCTAGCATTTCGGAGCAGAAATGGTAAGGTTCTCTCATACGGCCCTATCGTCTAACGGCTAGGACAGCTCCCTTTCACGGAGCAAATCGGGGTTCGATTCCCCGTGGGGCTACCAGTGTATGAACGTGCGGCGATGGATTGGCGAGAGGCCGTGCGCAGCGAGGGCGGCGTAGTGTGCCTTCGTACCGTAACCCTTATGCTTCTCGAAACCGTACTGCGGATATTCCCCGGCAAGCGCGACCATGAGCCGGTCGCGTGAGACCTTTGCCGCGATCGAGGCGAGCGAGATCAAGGGCACACTAGCATCGCCGCCGATGATCGTCTCTTGCGCATATTCCTCAGGCGCCTTGAGAGAACCATCGAGCCGTACATACGCCTGCCCTGCTCCCGGCGCGAGCGTGCGCACGCCGCGTGCGACAAGTTCACGGATCACGACCGCGATGCCGCACTCGTCTATCTCGGCCGCCGAACCCATCTCGACCGTGAAGGCGATGCCGCCCGCGCCGGCGGAGCCGGCGCGGGCTTCGAGCATCTCGAATATTCGCTCACGCTTCTTCTCGCTGAGCGCCTTCGAGTCCGCAACGCCCGGGAACTCGGCCCCGACATCGAACCCTTCCGGCACAGCCACCACCCCGACCGCGACCGGTCCGGCCAAGGGGCCGCGCCCCGCCTCATCGACCCCGAGCAAGAATCTCATGAAGCAAGTATAATCGAGAGAATGGCGGGCCGCTTCATCCACCTTCACACGCACTCCCACTATACCTTCCTCCAAGCCCTGCCGAAGGTGGACGAACTGGTGAAGAAGGCTGCGGCCGAGGGTATGGACGCCGTCGCGCTCACCGACGCCGGCACCCTCCACGGCACTATCGAGTTCTACCAGGCCGCGGAGAAGGCGGGCGTGAAGCCGATCATCGGCGTCGACGCGTATCTCGCCCCGCGTTCTCGATTCGAGAAAGACCCTTCCCTCGACGCGAAACGCACCCGCATCGTGCTTCTCGCCGAGAACAACGAGGGTTACAAGAATCTCCTCGCCCTCGTGACCAAGAGTTGGACGGAGGGGTTCTTCGAACGGCCGCGCATGGACAAGGAGCTCCTGCGCGCGCACGCCGAAGGGATCATCGCGATCCTGCCCTCCTTCCGTAGCGACATCTCGAACCTCCTGCGCGCCGGCGATGTCGAAGGCGCGCATGCGGCACTCGAGGAGTTCGGGAGCATCTTCCCCGCCGGAGCGAGCGGGCCGCATCTCTACTTCGAGATCACCCGCCATCCGCACGTCCCCGGCCACGAGGCACTTATGAAGAAGATCACGGAGCTCGCCCGCGAGATGGACGTGCCGCTCGTCGCGCAGCACGACGTCTATTACCTCGAACCCGGCGACCGCGAGGCGACCGAGATCATGCGCCGCATCCAGCAGGGCGGTCGCGGCCGGAACGAGCAGGAGGACTTCTCCTTCTTGAGCGAAGCGAAGGCGCTCGAACTCTTCAAAGATCTGCCGGACGCCATCGATAACACGCGCGCGATCGCCGACCGCTGCCAGGTCGAGCTCACGCTCGGGAAGTTCGTCTTCCCGCACTTCGAACTCCCCGAAGGCAAGACGTCCGACGAGGTCCTGCACGAACTCTGTCTCGAGGGAATCACGGCGCGAGGGCTCGAAGGCCGCGCAGACGTCCTCGAGCGACTGAACTACGAGCTCGGCATCATCGCCATGAAGGGCTACGCCGCCTACTTCCTCGTCGTGCACGATCTCATCCGCTTCGCGCGCGAGACAGGCATCTATTACAACATCCGCGGCTCGGTCGCCGGCTCGATGACCACATACCTCCTCCTTATCACCAAGCTCGACCCGCTCGAGTATCAGATCCCCTTCGAACGTTTTCTTAACCCCGAACGCCCTTCCGCGCCGGATATCGACATGGACTTCGCCGACAACCGGCGCGACGAGGTGATCGCCTATGCGCGGACGAAGTACGGCGCGGACAAGGTCGCACAGATCGGCACCTTCGGCACCATGATGGCGCGCGCGGCGGTACGCGACGTCGCTCGCGCGCTCGGCCACAGCTACTCGACCGGCGATCGGGTCGCCAAGCTCATCCCGATGGGCTCACAAGGGTTCCCCATGACCATCGAGAAGGCGCTCGAGCTCGAGCCGGACCTCAAGGAGCTCTATCGCGAGGACGAGGACGTACGCGAGATTATCGACCTCGCGAAGCGCATCGAGGGCTGTGTGCGGCACGTCGGCGTCCATGCGGCCGGCGTCGTCATCTCCCCCACTCCGCTCATCGAATGGGCGCCAGTCCAGCCTGACCCGAAGGGCACCGGCAAGCTCATCACCCAGTACGACATGTACACCGTCGGCGAGGACGGCGTCGGCCTCACCAAGTTCGACTTCCTCGGCATCAAGAACCTCTCGATCCTCGCCGATGCGATCCGCCGCGTCGAGGAGACGCGCGGTATCAAGCTCGACATCGAACAGATCCCGCTCGATGACCCGAAGACCTTTGCGATGCTCGCGCGAGGCGATACCGAGGGCACCTTCCAGCTGAACGGTTCGGGCATGACCCGCTGGCTCAAGGAGCTCCAACCCACCACCATCCACGATATAAACGCGATGGTCGCTCTCTACCGCCCGGGGCCGATGCAGTTCATCCCGCAGTACATCGAGCGCAAGAAGAATCCGCGCCTCATCACCTACCTCGATCCCGCTATGGAGTCGATCCTGAAGCAGACCTACGGCATCCTCGTCTATCAGGACGACCTCCTCATCATGACGGTCGAGCTCGCGGGCTACAGCTGGGGCGAGGCGGATAAGTTCCGCAAGGCGGTCGGCAAGAAGATCCCCGAGCTGATGCAGCAGCAGAAGGACAAGTTCATCCAGGGCTGCGTCGAACACTCCGGCTGGCCCCTCGAGAAGGCGAAGAAGGTCTGGGACTGGATCGAACCCTTCGCCGCCTACGGCTTCAACAAGGCGCACTCCGCTTCCTATGGCCGCGTCGCCTATCAGACGAGCTACCTGAAGGCCAACTACCCGGTCGAATATCTCGCCGCGCTCCTCACCGCGGACGCGGGCGATACCGAACAGATCGCCGTCTTCGTCGCGGAAGCGAAGCGTCTCAACATCCCCGTCCTCCCGCCGGACGTGAACGAAAGCGGGACGGACTTCACAGTCGTGAGTAAGGTCAGACCTTACTCAGCAACTGAGGAAGGTCTGACCTTACTCACCAAAGAACCGCTAAGCGGCGCACAAGCAATCCGCTTCGGCTTGAGCTCCATCAAGAACTTCGGCGAAGGGATCGCTGCCGCTATCATTGACGAAAAGAAGGCACGCGGCCCCTACGCCTCGCTCGAAGACTTCCTCTCCCGCGTCGATTCGAAGAATCTCAACCGCAAGTCGCTCGAGTCCTTGATCAAATGCGGCGCGCTCGACTCGATCTCGCCCGACGGCCGGCGCAGCACCCTCTTCGACAACATAGAATCGCTCTTGAATTATCACCGCGAGACGACCGCGAGCGCGCCTCAGGATTCCCTTTTCGGTTCCCTCGCCGCCGCGCGCCCTGCACTCACGCTCACGCCGAGCGAGCCGACCTCGCTATCGACCAAGCTCGCGTGGGAAAAAGAATTGCTCGGCATCTATGTAAGCGGTCATCCGCTCGATGCCTATCCGGAAGTCACGGCGAAGACGCGCCTCTCCGTCGCGAAACTGAAGGAAGAACCCCTCGCCGGCGCGACCGTTATCCTGCCGGTACTCGTCACCACGGTGCGCCCCATTCTCACCAAGAGCGGCGAGAAGATGGCCTTCATCGGCCTTGAAGACAAGACGGGTACGATCGAGGCGGTCGCCTTCCCCAAGCTCTATAAGGAGCATGCCGCCCTCATCACCGCCGGTGCCTGCCTCCTCGTGAAGGCGAAGGTCTCTGTCCGCCAGGGCGAAGTCTCCCTCGCCATCGAGAACCTGAAAGGGCTCTGATTTCGTGCTATATTTCGCATCATATGGCCTCAATCGAAGAGAAACGACACACCCTCGCCCACCTGCTCGCCGCAGCGGTGCTGAAGCGCTATCCGCACGCAAAAGCCACTATCGGCCCCACGATCGACATCGGCTTCTACTACGACTTCGACTTCTCGGGCGGCAAGACCCCTGGCGAAAGCGACCTCTCCGCAATCGAGCAGACGATGCGCGAGCTCCTGCCCTCCTGGAACGCGATGATCGGCACAGAAGTCTCCGAGGCTGACGCGCGCGACCGCTTCAAAGACAACCCCTTCAAGCTGGAGCTCATCGACGGGATCATCGCGAACGGCAAGCCAATCTCCCTCTACACTGCCGGCGACTTCACCGACCTCTGCATCGGCGGCCACGCGGAAAACCCGGCAAAAGATATCGCGCCGGACTCCTTCGCGCTCGACCGCATCGCGGGCGCCTATTGGCGCGGCGACGAGACGCAGCCGATGCTCACCCGCATCTACGGCCTCGCCTTCGATACCAAGGAAGAACTCGATGCCTATAAGGCACAACGGGAGGAAGCGAAGAGGCGCGATCATAGAAAGATCGCGCGAGAACAAAACCTCCTCGTCTTCTCCGACCTTGTCGGGAGCGGTATGCCGATGTTCACGCCGAAAGGCAATGTCATCCGTTCAGAGATCATCCGATATTCTCGCGAACTGAATGCCGAGCTCGGCTTCGGCGAAGTGCATACGCCGAACGTGAACAAGGGAGAGCTTTTCAAGATTTCCGGCCATTACGACAAGTACAAGGAAGACATGCTGACCGTGAAGAGCCAGTACGTCGACGACGAGATGTTCCTCAAGCCGATGAACTGCCCCCAGCACACGCAGATTTACGCGTCCGCGCCGCGCAGTTACCGCGACCTCCCGGTCCGATTTTCTGACTTTGCGGTCTTGTATCGTGACGAGCGCCCGGGCGAGATCTCCGGCCTCACACGTCTGCGATCGTTCTCACAAGATGACGGGCACATCTTCTGTCGTGAGGATCAGATCGAGAGCGAGCTCACGAACGTGCTCTCGGCGATTCAAAAAGCGCTCACGACCTACCGTATCGACTACTGGGTACGCCTGTCGCTCCGTGACCCTGCGAAGAAAGAAAAATACATCGGGGACGATGCAGTGTGGGAGCGATCGGAAGCCGTCATGCGGAAGCTCCTTACCGAAAAGGGCATTACGCACCGCGAGGCGGAGGGCGAAGCGGCGTTCTACGGCCCCAAGATGGATATCATGGCCGTCGACGCGATCGGCCGCGAGTGGCAGATCTCGACCATTCAGCTCGACATGAACATGCCCGGCCGGTTCGGCCTCGAATACACCGCCGAGGACGGCTCGAAAAAGACACCCGTCATGATCCACCGCGCGCTCGTCGGTTCGCCTGACCGCTTCATGGGAGTGCTCATCGAGCACTATGGTGGCGCCTTCCCCCTCTGGCTCGCGCCCGTGCAGGTCAAGGTGCTGCCGGTCTCCGAAAAGCACAATGCGTACGCGGCAGAGGCCGCGGCCGCGCTCCGCGCGGCCGCGCTCCGCGTCGAACTCGACGACTCGAGCGAGAAGCTCGGCAAGAAGATCCGGAACGCCAAGCTCGAGAAGATCCCTTACCTCCTCGTCGTCGGCGATAAGGAAGTCGAGGCAAAGACTGTCACAATCGAGTCTCGTGACGCAGGCAACCAGGGTGCTCTCCCCCTCGCCGACTTCATCACCCGCGCGAGCGAGGAGATCAAGGAACGAGCATGAAAGAAGGGGTTCCGAAACAGCGTGAAGAAATGTTGAAACCGGTAATGGATGTGCACGGTGCGCAAGATTTTTTCAAATTCGGGGAAATCAACGGGCACCCGGATCAGATAATCCGGAAGGAAACGTTCAACACATTAGAGGAGCGCTATGGCGGGAAACTCAAGGTTCCTGAACTAGTGCAAATGGCTCGTGAACTCTACAATGAACTGGAAACTAAGTTCGGTATCTCGATTCCCGCTGACTTCTGCATTGGAAAGGATGACCACGGATTCGATGTTGTGTTCTCGATTGTTGACAAGATACGAGGTGACGACCTGACACGCCTGAAGTGGTCAGAAGGGGTTCCAGATCAGATTGAAACTCTATACGCTTCTTTGGCCAGATACTTTATGGAAAAGCGAGAGACTGGCGGACTATATCTCTGGGATATTAATCATCCATCGCAATATGTGTATGGGAGAAAATCGGATGACCAACGAGAAAAGATATATCTGATTGATACGGACATATTCATAAATAATAGTATTGTCGGCTTATACTTAACTGTCGAATGGCTTACTCGACATATGCGCGGACTAAGCAGACAATTTGCATATACTGGCGAAGGGCATCCTGAAATGAAATTTGATCAAGCCAAAGAATATATAGAACAATTCATGGATCAACCGATTCCAGATAAAATAACCGAGCAGGAAAAGGAAAACGTACAGAAAAACATCGATGGGATAAACAAATTCCTGCGCGACGAAAAACTCGGTCCTGCACCAAAGACTGCAATTCCGGTTTTCGTATAAGGAAGAAAGTGCGTCTTATTATTACAAATCCACCGTCGCTAATTTCGCGTTCGACTGGATGAAGGACTTGCGCGAAGCGACATCGGTGCCCATGAGGATGTCGAAGATGCGGTCAGCCGCCTCGGCGTCCTCGATCGTGACGCGCTTCAAGACGCGGTTCGCCGGGTTCATCGTCGTCTCCCAGAGCTCGCCCGGGTTCATCTCGCCCAAGCCCTTGTAGCGCTGGATGTTGACCTTTGCTGACTTCTTCGCGACAGTGGTCTCTTCAGTCGCCTCTTCCGGCTCTTCGCCCTCGCTGACCTCTCGAACCTCGGCAGCCGCGACGCCCATCTCCTTGAGCACGTCCTCCTTCTCTTTGTCGGAGTAGGCATAAGCGGTTGCCTTCCCTTTCGAGACCTTATAGAGGGGCGGCTGGGCGATGTAGACGAAGCCGCCGTCGATGACCGGCTTGAAGTGGCGATAGAGGAGCGTGAGGAGGAGCGTGCGGATGTGCGCGCCGTCGACGTCGGCATCGGTCGCGATGATGATCTTGTGATAGCGGAGTTTCGAGATGTCGAAGACGTCGCCGATCGCCGTGCCCATCGCGACGACGAGCGCGCGGATCTCTGCCGAGGCGAGCATGCGATCGATGCGCGCACGCTCGACGTTGAGGATCTTGCCGCGCAAGGGGAGGATCGCCTGCGTGCGCCGGTCGCGACCCTGCTTGCTCGAACCGCCGGCCGAGTCACCCTCCACGATGAAGATCTCGCTCTCCTCCGCGCTCTTGGTCTGGCAGTCCGCGAGCTTGCCCGGGAGCGTCATGCCCTCCAGGGCGCCCTTGCGGAGCACGGAATCCTTCGCCGCCTTCGCGGCCTTGCGCGCCTTCAAGGCGATCAAGACCTTGTTGATGATCACCTTCGCGTCATCCGGATTCTCCTCGAGGAAGGCGGCGAAGGCTTCGCCGAAGACGCTCGCGGTCGCGCCCTGCGCCTCGACCGAGCCGAGCTTCGCCTTCGTCTGGCCCTCGAACTGGATCTCGGGGAGCTTGACCGAGATGACGGCCGTGAGCCCCTCGAGCACGTCATCGCCGGTGAAGTTCTCGTCCTTCTCCTTGATCAGGTTCGCCGCGCGGCCGTAGCTGTTGAGCGTGCGCGTGAGCGCCATCTTGAAGCCGGTCACGTGCGTGCCGCCCTCCGGGTTGTAGATGTTGTTCGCGAAGGCGGTGATCCGCGGCGTGATATCGTCGACGTACTGGAGCGCCACCTCGACGATCACCTTATCCGCTTCCTTCTCGACATAAAAGATGTTCTTGTGCACCGGCGTCTGGTAGCGGTTGTGAAAGGCGACCAACGAGCGCAAGCCGCCCTCGAAGTAGAAGGTCACCGACGGGACGTCAAGCCCGAGTTCGCGAAGATAGAATGCACTCTCGTCGAAGGATGCTTCGGTCGCCTCGCGCGCGTCGACCGCCGCGATCCGCACGCCCTTCACCAGGTAGGCCTGTTGACGCAGGTGGTTCACGATCCGTTCCCAGTTCCACTCGATGCCGCCGGTGAAGATGGTCTCGTCGGGGTGGAAGTAGACGATCGTGCCGTGCTGCTTCGTCTTGCCGATCTGCTTCACCTTGGCGAGCGGCTTGCCGATCTTGTACTCCTGCATGTGGATGCCGCCGTCCTTATGGACGATGACCTGCGCAGAGGTCGAGAGCGCGTTCACCACCGAAGCGCCGACGCCA